>CADDYR010000007.1 GCA_902810765.1 Chloroflexota bacterium | reverse complement strand
CCCACGCCGTTGTCTATGTTCACCACCGCCAGCCCCGGGGCACACGTCTGCAGCATCGAGAGCAGGGCGGCGACCCCCCTGCCGCCAGCGCCGTAGCCCGTGGAGGTCGGCAGGCCGATCACGGGCACCCTCACCAGCCCGGCGACGACCGAGGGCAGCGCGCCGTCCATCCCAGCCGCGACCACGATCGTGTCCACGTCGCTCTCGAGCACGGCCCGAAGCGGCGGGAAGAGCCTGTGCAGGCCGGCAACTCCCACGTCGTACACCTCCCGAACCTCGCAGCCCATGTGCCTGGCGACGAGCACCGCCTCTTCCGCGTACGGAGCGTCGGAGGTGCCCGCCGTGATGACCCCCACCCTCCCTCCGGTGGGGGGCGACGGGTGGTCCGGGTCCTCGATCGCCAGGCTCCAGCGACCGCTCAGCCGATGGGTGGCCGCGTAGCGGGCGACCAGAGAAGCGCGGGCGTCGTCCGCGGGACGGCTCACGATCACCCTGCCGGAGCGGTCGAGCACCTCGGCCACGAGCCGCTCTACCGTCTCGCGCGTCTTGCCCGGGGCGTAGATGACCTCGGGCACGCCCTTGCGCGCGTGCCGGCCGTGGTCGTACCTCGCGAGCTCGTCGGTCGCTGGCTCCGGGTCCGAGGTGAGTCCGGCGATGAGGTCGGCGAACGGGTCCACTTACGCCTGCCCTATGAAGGATTCCTCGCGCACCTCGATCCTCCGCGCCCGCGCGCGCCAGTAGTGCAGCACGAGGCGGAAGATGAGGTGCATGCCCCAGAACACGACGGTGGCGTAGCCGATGCCGGCGAGGGCGTCCACCACGTAGTGATCGCCGATGTACACGATGCTGAACCACAGGCCCAGGCAGTAGGCGATCGCGAGCGGCACGACCTTTCGCCAGTACTTCAGGCTGAACCAGAAAACGAGCGTTGGGTACGACGCGTGCAGCGAGGGCATCGCGGCGTAGTCGTCCGGGCTGCCGTGGGACATCACCCACGAGACGCCCGGGCCGATCTGGAGCTGCTGCAGCACCTCGGCGCGGATCAGGTGGACGGGCGGGATGTACTGCCAGTAGGCGGCGATCCACGGCGGCACGGCCGGGTACATCACGTAGGTCGCGAAGCCCGCGAACGACAGCACCACGAGGCAGGTCACGAACCGCCAGTACACTCCGCGCATCCTCACCCACAGGAAGAACGCGAACACGAGCGGGAGCACGAAGTGGAACGCCCAGAACATCGTGGTGCCGACGTCGTACCAGTGGAGGTGGCCGGGCGTGTACAGGCGATCCTGGAGCCAGACCGTGGGGATGTGGCCGCCGAACAGCCTGCGGTCGGCGTCGATCATCTCGGTGATGTGCATGTGGAAGCCGCCGCCCTTCGCTAGGTTGTCCGCGTAGCCGCGCAGCAGCTGCCAGCCGAAGAATATCACCGCGAACGGTATCCAGTCGCGCAGGAACTTGAGCAGCTGGCCCAGCAGGAGGGCCACCAGCAGCAGCCCGAGCAGGAAGGTGTCCGGCCCGATGAAGCCGCCGTGCAGGAACATGTAGACGCCAGCGGCGACGAAGAATATCAGCGCGCCTATGAGGGTGTAGTTGTCGGTAGGGACACGGATGCGGGTGAACGGCACGTACCTCTGGGGCCGCTCGATCTGCTTGTCTGCTCGCTCGCTTTTCGCCAAGTCGAAATGACTCCTCCCGGTTCTCGGCCCGCACGTTCGGAGCGCACCGTGCGAGGCTCACACTGTTAGTTTATCAGGACTCGGACGGCTGGGGGCTCAGCTTACCTCCTTCGCCGGCAGGCGGCGCACGACCGCGCGCGACCGGCGCCAGGAGACGAGCCTGAGCGCCAGGTGCACCAGCACATACGAGGTGGTGCCGTAGAGGGCGCCAGCGATCACGTCCACCGCGTAGTGATTGCCCGTGTACACCAGGCCGAACCACAGCGCCAGACAGTACGCCCCCGCGAACGGCGCGACCTTCCGCCAGTGGAAGAGGCTGAACCAGAACACGAGCATCGCGACGCCCGCGTACATCGAGGGCATCGAGGCGACCAGGTCGGGGTTCGCGTGCGACATCGTCCAGGAGAGGTCCTTGCCCGGCGGGATGCTGAGGCTGGCCAGCACGTCCCCGTTGATCAGGTAGACCTCGCTCCGGATGTGGCCCCAGTCGGAGGCCAGCCACGGCGGGGCCGAGGGGTAGAACACGTCCGTGAGGAAAGTCCCGTAGGCGAGCAGCAGCAGCGAAGACACGAAGGTCCAGAACACGGGCTTGAGCTTCAGCCACAGGAAGTAGGCGAAGACGAGGGGCATGGCGAACTGGAAGGCCCAGAGCATCGTGGCAGCCAGGTCGTACCACTCGACCTGCCCCGGGTGGAACAGCGCGCTCTGCAGCACCACCGTGGGCAGGTGGCCGTGGAATAGACCCTCGTCCCACTGTACGAGCCTGGCGGCGTGGATCGGGAAGGCGGCGCCGTCCGCGAAGTCATCGGCGTAGCCGCGCAGCAGCTGCCAGCTCAGGAAGAGGGCCATGAACGGAATCCAGTCGCGGATGAACCTGAGCGCCTGGCCCATGAAGATCGAGACGAGCAGGAGGCCCAGCAGGACGATCTCGGGGCCGACGAAGCCGCCGCGGAAGAACATCGCGACGCAAAGGAAGCTCAGGAACGCCGCGACCAGGTAGTGCTGGTAGCGCGCGATCACCGCGGGCGCGGTGGGCTGCGCTCTGGGCGCCCTTCTGCGTCGGTATTCTCTCAACCTACGGCGTCCTTTCCACGACGGGTCGCCGTACCGTCCGCTCCACCGACCTGCGAGCGTAGTCTCGCCAGGCCATCGCCGCGAGCACCGTCAGCGGCAGCAGGAACACTACCAGCCCGATGAACGGCGAGTCGGTGTTGTTCACCAGGTACGTCTGACACTTGTCGCAGCTGTACATCATCATTGCGCTCAGCGAGAGCGCGGTGGTGAGGGCCCAAATATACCACCGTCGGGCCAGCGCCGCGAGGGGGATGAGCGCGGTGACGTACCAGGGCTGGAAGTAGGAAGCGGCGATGACCAGGTAGGCGAATCCGAACCAGAACCACATCTCGACCAGGTTGCCCTGCCTCCTCATCCTCAGCCCCAGCCTGACGCCGAGCAGGAGGATGCCGAGCGTGCTCGCCACCGACACGAGCAGGTCCGCGATGTCCCCGGCGTGGATCGGCGGCATGCCCCACAGGAGCGTGATCGCGTCGCGGACGAAGGTGTACGCCGTGGTGGGCAGGGAGTTCATGTACCACTTGGAGGGCTCGGGCAGCGACACCATGCTGTGCCATCCGCCGTGGCTCAGGTACGGCAGCCAGCTGGCCACCCACACCGTCGCCCCGACGGCTCCGATGCCGACGGCCTGGCGGGCCAGCTCGCGTCGGTCTCGGGCTCCCCGGAGGATCGCGATCACGAGGAAGGGCGCGAACAGCATCGCGCTGAACTTCGTCGCGACCGCGAGCGCGAGCAGCGCCACGCTGAGCAGCGCCCGCTGGCGCACGAACGCGAGCAGGGCGAGGAGCACCCAGAACACCATCAGCGACTCGTTGTGCGCGTTGCCCGCGAACTCGAAGATCGCCAGCGGATTCCAGCCGTAGATGCCCATCGCCAGTCCCGTGTGCCTCGGGCTCACCTTCCGCGCGATCGCGCCCACGAGCAGCGTGTTGAGCAGGTGGGTCAAGCCGGCCGTGAGCTTGAACGCGACGATCTGCGCCTGTATCCCGCCCGGCACGAGCTTGCCCAACAGCGCCGACCAGCTCGTCCAGATGGGGCCGTAGGGCGTCACTATGTCCCGCCAGTCCACGTAGGTCAGGTAGGGATCGTTCCTGACGGCAGCCGGCCGGACGACGTACGGGTTCAGGTGGTGCAGCCACACCATGCGCCCGTAGAAGGCGTACCCGTACACGTCGTTGGACAACAGGTCGGGGCTGGCCGCGGCGGGCACGGTCAGCAGAGCCGTCAGGACGAGCATGGTCCACACGCCCCAGCCGCCCTTCACCGATCGGAGGGAGTAGATCGCGTACGCATAGGTGCCGAACAGCGAGGCCAGCGTGACGGTGAACAGCACGATGTTCACCACGACGGGCAGCGGCAGGCCGACCAGCACCCCGCTTGAAGCGGGCAGGTGCACGTGGCCCACGACGACGAAGGCCACCGTCGCGGCGAGCAGCAACACATACGCGAGCGGTAGGTTCGGCCGCGGGGGCCGTCGCCCGATCATCCCGTCGCGGCTTCCCGACCGACGATGCGCTCGATTCCCGAGCTGAGCCAAGGCAGAAGGGCCACCGCGAGCGGCGGGAACATCAGGAGGGCCGCCCTCCAGCCGAACAGCCACGGCGCGGCCGGCAGGGCGTAGGGCGGCCAGCCGAGCCAGAACAACATCCCGCCCACGGTCATCCCGACGGACAAGGCCACCGTCCTGCCGGGCCCCCGAATCGCCGCCAGCGGCATGCCGAGGACGAAGTACCACGGCCATATCCACGCCAGGGTCGCACAGTACGCGAACCACAGCCATATCCAGGCATCATCCAGTCGCATCCTCTTGTAGACCAGCCTGTAGAGCACGTACAGCGCGGCGATGGCGAACACGACGTTCCGCGCGACGTCGACCTTCGCCGTCACCGAGTCGTACACGGCCTGCTGTCGCAAGAACTCGTCCATCGTGCGAGCTGTGCGGTTGCTGGGCTCGACCGCGAAGCGCAGCGCGACCATCTGCCAGAGGGTGTTCTGGTAGGCGCGGGCCGCGGGGTTCGTGCGTATGTTCTCGACGAGTGTGCCCCCCGCCCACAGCGGAGCGTACAGCGCGAGCGCTACCGCGAGCGCGACGACCGCGCCGACGACGGCCGCCCGCGCCCTCCGCCGCCAGCCCTCGAGCGTCAGCAGCCAGACGATCAGCAGCGGGGGCAGGAGCAGCAGCGCCGACGCCTTCACCATGACCGCGGCCATGAGAAAGCCCACCGCGAACAGCCACCTGCGCCTCATCGCGGCTATCAGGCTCAGCCCGACGAACAGCGCCATCATCACGTCGTTGTGCCCGCTCGCAATCGTCTCGAAGATCACCATCGGGTTCCAGCCGTAGAAGATCGCCCCCCAGGTCGCGAGCTCCGGCCTGACCTCCTTGAGGAAGAGGTACACCGCCGCGGTCGCGAGCAGGTGCATCACGAGCACCGCCACTTTGTATGCGAGGATGTTCGAGAACAGCCCGTCTCCCGCCACCGCGCTGAGCCCGGCGGAGAGCATCAGCCACAGGGGGCCGTAGGCCGAGGGCAGGTTCGGCCAGTTTACCCACAGGAAGTGCGGATCAGAGGAGAAGTGGTCGGGGGCGTACACGATCGGATTCGCGCCGTACTTCGCGATCTCCCGGCCGTAGAACATGTACAGGTACAGGTCGCCCGAGGTCATCCCCGGCACCCAGATCATCGGGAGCGCGAAGAGCGCTATCGGCATCAGCACCCACCGCAGGCGCAGCTGGTGGGCTCCGGGTCGGGAGTGCCAGAGGGCGAACATCCATACCGCGATCAGCGCGAGCGCGATCACCAGGTAGATGAGCTCGTTGTAGATCGCATTCGGAGCCTTCCACGAGGTACGGATGAACCTGTCGGGCGTGAGCACCGAGGCTACCCTGCCGACGACTGGGAAGAGGTCGAACGTGAGCGTCTGCGTCAGGCGGAAGCTGTGGGACTGATCTATCAGGCAGAGCGCGACGTAAAGCAGGAAGGATGCGATCGTCGCGAGCGCGAGCGGCCTGCCGGCGCACAGCTCGTAGGCCGTGCGAAAGGGTCCGCTCTCCACGAGACCGGCGGGCTCGCGCTTCCATTCCGTAGTGGTCAACGCGTGACTCCGAAATAAGCATAGTCCAGGGCGTCCCCGCACCCAATCTAAATAATACGCCGCGGGGTTCTGTGACGCCCTTTGCGCGGATACCGGATGATAGCCGCTCGCCGCCGTGGCTGTCAAACCGCACGGCGGCGAGCGGAGATGGCACAATATCGTGTGAACGGTCTCGGGAGGCACTCGATGCATCGGAGTCTGTGGCTGCTCTGCGCCCTCGCGATCCTGCTCGCCGGGTGCGGTGCCTCCTCCCACGGCCAGCAGACGACCTCCGGGCCGGGCGCGGCCGCCACGGGCCGGAAGGGTCGCGCGCCGGACTTCAGGATCTCGGTGTACCAGGGCGGGGACGTGCTCGGCGGGAAGAGGACGGTGCGGTTCTCGGAGGTCTTCCGCAACCGCAGGCCCGTCGTGCTCAACTTCTGGGGCGCTACCTGCCCTCCGTGCAAGGCCGAGATGCCGGCCTTCGAGAGCCTCTCGAAGGAGTACGCGGGCAGGGTGATATTCGTCGGCGTGGACGTCGGACCCCTGACGGGCTACGGCAGCCACCTCGACGCGCGGACGCTGCTGCGGCAGCTGCACATAACGTACCCGGCCGCATACGCCGTCGACTCGGCCCCGCTCAAGGTGTTCGACGTCGTGGCGCTGCCCACCACGGTGTTCCTCTCTCGGGACGGCAGGGTGGTGGAGGTACACTCCGGCTCGATCTCGCGGCAGCAGCTCGAGGCCGGGGTGCGGCAGCTCCTCGGGAAGCTGGGATGAGCAGGACGGCGCGCGTCACGACGGGCACGGCTAGGGAGAGGCTCGGCGTCGGGATCGCTGGGCTGACGCTCGCGCTGGCGGTCGCGGCCGCCCTGCTCACGGGCTCGGGCGGTCTCACGAGCGGGGTGGAGTCCCTCTCATTCGCCTCGGGCTCGTTCCTGCGCGAGATAGCTCGGGGGCTTCCCGTGCGGTACTATGCATTCGGCGCGGGCATGCTCGCGGCGGTCAACCCGTGCGGCTTCGCGCTGCTCCCGGTGTACTTCGCCCTCTACCTGGGCGACCCCGGGCGCGGGCGCGGCTGGGCACTGCTCAGGGCGCTGTGGGCCAGCGGCGCGGTCACCTTGGGCTTCGTGCTGCTCTTCGGGGCGACGGGCCTCGTGCTGGGCGCGCTCACCGCGGAGCTGTCGCGGCTGTTCCCGCTCGTCGGGCTCGTAGTGGGCGCGCTGCTCGTGGTCGCCGGGGGGCGGATGATCGCGGGGGGCGGACTGTACTCCGGCCTCGCCGCACGGTTCGCGGACAGGGTGGGCGCCAGCGCGCGGCGCATCGGCGCGGGAGGTTACCTCCTGTACGGCGTGGCGTACGGCGCGGCCTCGCTCGGCTGCACCCTTCCCATCTTCCTCACGGTGGTGGGCAGCGCCACGACGACGGGCAGCCTCCGCTCAGGCGCGCTCCAGTTCCTGCTGTACGCGCTCGGGATGGGCGCTGTGCTCTCCGCGCTCACCCTCAGCGCCGCCGTCGTCAGGAACGCTGTGATCGCGAATGTGAGGATGGCCGCGCGGTTCGTCGAGCCGGTGAGCGCCGTGCTGCTCCTCGTGGCGGGCGCTTACGTGGTGTACTACTGGCTCACCCTGGGTGGGGTGCTCGCGAGCCTCCGGTGACCCGTCGCGCTACCGAGAGCCGGTGGGGCGGGGTGCCGTTTTCGCGCGCCGTGTGGCATCATGGTTGAAGTAGTCAATCGGTTGGGGGTACGGATGTCCGGCGAGGCGATCGTAATGTACGGCACCACGTGGTGCGGGGACTGCCACCGCGCGAAGGCGCTGCTCGACGACCTGGGCGTGGGCTATGAGTGGGTCAATATCGAGGAGGTCGAGGGAGCGTCCGAGAGGATGCTCGAGCTGAACGGCGGGATAATGAGGGTCCCGACGCTGATCTTCCCGGACGGCTCGGTGCTGGTCGAGCCCACGAACGACCAGCTGCTCGCGAGGCTGAGGGAGCAGGTGGCCTGACGGGAGCCGGGAGGGGGAGTGCGGGGTGAGGGTGCCGTCGCCCGAGGCGACGGCACCCTCGTCTTTGGGATGCTGCTGGCCGAAGCCGGCCTGGGTCGCGGCCCTCGCCTCGGCCAAAATGCTTGACACACTTACATTTCCGCGGCTATGATTCTATGAAGGAAACAAAGTTCTTCGTTCGTCGGCCCCTGCCCTGAGCGCGGGCCGGCGTCAAACGAACCTTAACAACAGAATAGGAGGAAAGCAGCATGCCACACCTTTACTGGCTACCTGCTCTGATCGTCGGCTTCTTGATAGGCGCCGGTGCTGCTTACCTCTACCTGCGCTCGCGTGCTGAGGGCAGCATGCGGGAGGCGGAAGCTCGCTCCGCTCTGCTCCGTGAGGAGGCTGAGTCGAAGCAGAAGCAGGTCCTCCTCGAGGCTCAGGCAGAGGCGATACGCATCCGGAACGAGGCCGAGGCGGAGGCCAGGGAGCGAAGGGGCGACCTGACCAGGGCGGAGCGCCGGCTCCAGCAGAAAGAGGAGAACCTCGACCGCAAGGCGGACGCTCTGGAGAGGCGCGAACAGCGCATCCAGGCCAGGGAGCAGGAGACCGAGAGGCTCTACAGGGAGGCCGAGCAGGTAAAGGTCCAGCTCACCGGAGAGCTCGAGCGCCGTGCCGGCATGTCCTCGAGCGATGCGAGGGACCTGCTGATGAAGCAGGTGGAGCAGGAGGCGCGGGACGACGCGCTCAGGCTCATCCGGAGCGTCGAGGAGGAGGCCCAGGCCGAGGCGGACAAGCGGGCACAGAAAATCATCGCCTACGCCATCCAGAGACTGGGCACCGAGACCGCCTCCGAGATGAGCGTCGCGTCCGTGCCGCTCCCGAGCGAGGACATGAAGGGGCGGATCATCGGCAAGGAGGGCCGTAACATACGGGCCTTCGAGCAGATCACCGGGGTGGACGTCATCATAGACGACACGCCGGACGCGATCACCCTCTCGGCCTTCGATCCCGTACGGCGCGAGGTCGCGCGCAGGGCGCTGACCAGGCTCGTAAGCGACGGCCGGATACACCCGGCGAGGATCGAGGAGCTGGTGGCGAAGGCTCAGCAGGAGGTGGAGGGCGAGATCCGCGAGGCGGGCGAGCGCGCCGCGCTCGACGCCGGCGTCCAGGGTCTGCACCCCGACCTCATCAAGCTGCTCGGCAGGCTGAAGTACCGCACCAGCTACGGACAGAACCAGCTCAGCCACGCGGTCGAGACCTCGCTCATCGCGGCGGCGCTGGCCGCCGACCTCGGCGCAGACGTGAACGTCGCCAAGACCGGGGCGCTGCTCCACGACATCGGCAAGGCCGTCAGCCACGAGGTCGAGGGGCCACACGCTCTGATCGGCGCCGAGATCGCGCGCAGGCTGGGCCGCTCGCCCAAGATCGTCCACGCGATCGCCGCGCACCACGAGGAGGAAGAGCCGCAGACGATCGAGGCCGTGATCGTGGCCACGGCGGACGCGATCTCCGGCAGCCGTCCCGGCGCGAGGCGCGAGAGCGTCGAGCACTACATAAAGCGGCTCCAGGCCCTCGAGGAAGTCGCCAACTCCTTCGAGGGTGTAGAGAAGTCCTACGCGATCCAGGCGGGCCGCGAGGTCCGCATCATCGTCAGGCCGGAGGACGTGGACGACCTGCAGGCGAACAAGCTCGCGCGCAACGTCGTGCGCAAGATCGAGGAGAGCCTGCAGTACCCCGGCCAGATCAAGGTCACGGTCATCCGGGAGACCCGCAACGTGGCCTACGCCAGATAGCGGAATCCTTCTTGCTCGGTTGCAGGGGCGCTCGCGTGAGCGCCCCTGCTTTCTTTTTGCCTTCCGGAGGGGCGCGATGAAGGTCCTGTTCATTGGAGACGTGGTCGGACGGGCGGGGAGGGAGTGCGTCGCGGCGCTCCTGCCGGGCCTGAGAGCCTCGCACGACTTCGAGCTGGTCGTCGCCAACGGCGAGAACGCGGCCGGAGGGTTCGGGCTGACCCGTCCGACCGCCGAGGAGCTACTTTCGGCCGGCGTGGACGTTATTACTTTAGGGAACCACACGTGGGCCCAGCGGGAGATCATCCCCTACCTGGACTCGGAAGCGCCCGTCATCCGCCCACTGAACTACCCGCCCGGCACTCCGGGCAAGGGGATGATCGTCGTGCGGGGCCGACAGGGCACGGAAATTGCAATTCTGAGTGTGATGGGGCGAACGTTCATGGAACCCATAGACAGCCCTTTCCGCGGCGCGGATGCGGCGCTGGCCTCGGTCGAAGGCAAGGTGAGGATCGTGGACGTGCACGCCGAGGCCACCAGCGAGAAGGCGGCGCTGGCGCACTACCTGGATGGGAGGGCCAGCGCGGTGATCGGCACCCACACGCACGTCCCGACGGCCGACGCGCGCCAGCTGCCGGGCGGCACGCTGTTCCTCACCGACGTGGGAATGGTCGGTCCGCGAGACTCCGTGATAGGTGCCGACGTGGATTCCATGGTCCAGCGCTTCGTACGCCAGATCCCCGTGCGCCCACCCAAGTCAAGGGAAGTCAGGGGTCCGGTGACGTTCAACTCGGTGATCCTCGAGATCGAGCCATCGAGCGGGCGAGGGGTTTCGATTCGGAGGCTCGACCTGGAGCATGAGGCCAGACCGGGATGGCGAAGGGGAGAGTAGATGCGGAATCCTGCTTGGAGTCACGAACACGCAACCGAGAACGAACAACCGCTGCCGGGGTACGGCGAGTCGCAGCCCGGTCCGAGTGATGCGGAGGGGCTGAAGGTCTCCTCCAAGTCCCAGCCCAGCCTGGTGGCGGGCGCGATCGCCGGGCTGATCCGCTCGGGCAAGTGCGTCCAGCTCCAGGCCATCGGGGCGGGAGCCGTCAATCAGACGGTCAAGGCCATCGCCACCGCACGCAACTACCTGCTCGCCGACGGTATAGATATAATATGCACACCCGCCTTCGCCGAGGTGGAGATCGAGGGCAGGCAGCGCACCGCTATCTTTGTGTACGTCGAGCCACGCTAGACCAGGAGATAGATCCGATCCGCCGTACCATAGATCTGCACACCCATACGGACCAGTCGGACGGCCAGCATCCCCCGCCCGTGCTGGTACGCCTCGCCGCCGAGGCAGGCATCGAGACGCTCGCGGTCACGGACCACGACACCGTCGCGGGCGTCCCCGCCGCGCTCGAGGCCGGGCGGGAGCTTGGCGTCGAGGTCGTTCCCGGCGTCGAGCTGAGCACGACCGTCGAGCAGGGGGAGATACACATGGTCGGCCTGTGGATCGAGCCCTCCGACCCCGGGCTGCTCGAGCTCACGCGCAACCTGAAGGGCGGGCGCGACGCCGCGGCCCGGCAGATGGTCGAGAAGCTGCGCGCAATGGGTCTGGGCCGGCTGCGATGGGAGCGAGTCGAGGAGCTCGCGGGGCAGGCCACGATCGGCAGGCCCGCGATCGCCCGCGCGATGCTCGAGGAGGGGTACATCGAGCGCTTCGAGGACGCCTTCACGGAGGAGTACATCGGCCACGGCGGCAGGGCCTACGTGCCCAGGCACAAGCTGCTGCCGCGGGACGCGGTGCGCACGATCCACGGGGCTGGGGGCATCGCGATCCTGGCCCATCCCACGTTCGTGCACGATCTGACCCGCACCGTCGCCGGCCTCGCGCGGGCGGGCCTGGACGGGCTTGAGGTATACTACACCAGTTACACTCCCGCAACTCGCGCGAGCCTTCTTCGGCTCGCGCGTACGTTCGGACTTTCGCCCAGCGGCGGGAGCGACTACCACGGAGTGCCGTCAATGCGGGAGCCTCCGCTGGGCAGCATCTACGTGCCGCGGGCCGTGCTGCACGGTCTGCGCGAACGGCACAGGCGGTGGCGCGAGGGCCTGCTGACCGGCACCACCGCGCTGGCCTGACGACTGGCGCCAACTGGACGCCTGAACATAAACTATGAAAGTACGAGTCGCCGCACGAGCGCTAGGCGCCATCCTGTTCGGCCTCGCGGGCTACCAGCTCGGCAGATGGCTGTCGGAAACGTACCACACGCTGACCATCGTGCTCACGCTCTCCGGAGCCGGGCTTGGAGTGATCGTGGGGCTCCTCTTCACGCCGCACATCACGATCGCGCCCTTCAACCACGTGCGGCGCTGGCTCGCGTCCATGGCCGTGGGCGACCTGATCGCCGTCGCCGTCGGCCTGATCGTCGGCCTCGTGCTCTCGGCCCTGGTCACGATCCCGCTGCGGGCGCTGCCCACCTTCCTGGGAAGCTTCGCGCCGCTGTTCGCCGCGGTCGTCATATGCTACATCAGCATCTCCATCGCGCTCTCCAGACACCGTGAGCTGCTCGAGTACTTCGCGCATCGCCGGGTCGTCACCACCGAGGCGGCCGAGGAGATGCGCTCCGAGAAGTACCTGCTCGACACCAGCGCGATCATAGACGGACGCATAGCCGACGTCGCCGCGACCGGCTTCCTCCGTGGGAGCTTGCTGGTGCCGAGGTTCGTGCTCCGCGAGCTGCAGTCGATCGCGGACTCGCCCGACGCGCTCCGGCGCGCCCGCGGCCGGCGTGGGCTGGACGTCCTCTCGCAGCTCCAGAACGGACAGTACGTGTCCGTCGAGGTCGTGGACTTCGACCTGGAGGGCGTCGAGGACGTGGACGGCAAGCTCATCTCGATAGCCAGCGAGTTCTCGTACCCGATCGTCACGAACGACTACAATCTGAACAAGGTGGCGGTCCTGCAGGGGATCAAGGTCCTGAACATCAACGAGCTCGCCCAGGCCCTGCGCCCGGTGCTCTTGCCCGGTGAGGACATCTCGGTGCGCATCATCCAGGAGGGGAAGGAGCTCGACCAGGGGGTGGGCTACCTCGACGACGGCACGATGGTCGTGGTGGAGGGCGGCCGGGCGAGCATGAACAGCGAGGTCGAGGTCAAGGTCACGCGCCTGCTGCAGACGACCGCGGGACGGATGATCTTCGCCCAGCTCGTGAACAACGGATCGCAGCGCAGGGCCGTGTCGAAGGAAGCGTAGGGGTCCAGCCGGTGCTCCGATCCACCTCCTGCGACACCCGATTGGGGCGCGCTCCGCGCCCAGCCAGGCGGCCCGGATGAGCGCTGGCGCCGTGATCGTCGCCGCGGGCTCGAGCTCGCGCATGCGCGGCACCGACAAGCTGTGGGCCGACCTGTGCGGCGCACCGCTCATCGCCCGAACGATCGTCGCCTTCCAGGCCTGCCCGGACGTCGGCCGCGTCGTCCTCGTCACGCTGCCCGAGTGCGTGTCGCGCATGGAGGCTCTGTGCGCCCGCCACGGCTTCTCGAAGGTGAGCGACGTACGCCCCGGCGGCGTGACCCGTCAGGAGAGCGTGCGGCTGGGGCTCGAGGCGCTGGGATCCTGCGACGTCGTGGCGGTGCACGACGGTGCCAGGCCGCTCGTCACCCCGGAACTGGTGAGCCGCGGCATCCAGATGGCGCGCGAGCGCGGCTCCGCGCTGTGTGCCGTGCGCGCCAAGAGCACGATCAAGCGGGTGCGGGAGGACGGGGCGGTCGTCGGGACGCCCCCTCGGGAGGAGCTGTGGGAGGCTCAGACGCCGCAGGTGTTCCGGTACGACGAGCTCCTGGAGGCGCACCGCCGGGCGGCCGTCGAGGGGGTGGAGTGTACAGACGACGCGGCGGTGATGGAGGCCGCGGGGCACGTGGTGTGGGTGTACGAGGGGGACTACCGTAACCTGAAGGTCACCACACCCGAGGACCTGTCGCTGGCCCGGGCGCTGTACGGAGGCGAGGGATGCGAGTAGGCATTGGGTACGACGCCCACAGGCTGGTCGAGGGGCGCGAGCTCGTGCTCGGCGGCGTGGCGATCCCGCACCGGCTGGGGCTCGAGGGGCACTCCGACGCCGACGCGCTCGTGCACGCGATCATGGACGCCCTGCTTGGGGCGGCGTCTCTCGGCGACATCGGCAGGTTCTTCGGCTCGGACGATCCGGAGTACGAGGGAGTGAGCAGCCTCCTGCTCCTCGAGCGGGTGCGGGAGATGCTCGATGGGGCGGGGTGGAGGGTCGTGAACGTGGACTCGGTGATCGTGGCCCAGGCCCCCAGGCTCTCGCCGTACACCGTGGAGATGGCCGCTCGGATCGCGTCGTGCCTGCTCGTGGATCGTGGCGCGGTCGGGGTCAAGGCGACGACGACCGACCGGCTCGGCGCCTGGGGGCGGGAGGAGGGCATCGCCGCCCACGCCGTCTGCCTCATCGAGCGAGCCGGCTGACCCCGCCCAACAGGGTCGGTGGCATTTTGGTAGCGATGACGGGCGATCCCTTGAATTGCTGCAGCTCAGCCTGCAACTTCACGTACTCGTTTGCTGTACGATGGCCGGTAGAGGAAAGGGTGGAAAGTAGCTCAGGAGGCAGGGATCATGAGAGGGTCGCTATCACCAGTTGGCCTGATCCTGGTCGTGCTCGGCGCAGCTCTGGCCGCCTCGATCGTTCTCGAGACCGAAGCCAGGCACCGGAGCGCGCTGAGCGTCGGAACCACTCCGCAGCCCGCGTCCATTGTTCGGGCATCCGGTTTCCGGATCGAATTGCTCCCAGCCGTTTCTCCACCGAGCGTGACCAGGGACGAGGCCATCAGGACCGCGTCCCGTGAGTTCGACAGGGTGCTGAGCCCTCCGACCGCGGAGTACTGGCTGGCCACCAACCCGGTCGAGACGACGACGAACACCAGAGACCCCATGTACATGGTCAGACGCCCGGTATGGGTCGTGCACTTCGACAAGGCTGTGATGGAGGGCAACGCCGGGTCCATGCGCAACCCCAAGCCGCTGCAGGACATCATCTACGAGGTGCGCGCGACGGCATTTGTGGACGCTCGGACGGGGGAGTTCCTGTGGCTTGGGGCGCAGTCAATCGGACCGACGCCGACCCCCGACGCCTCCGCCACGCCGGGAGCCGCCGCGCCCGCCGACAACGACTACAGTACCTGAATCCCCGCACACGGTACGCTTGAGGTCGTGCAGCCTTTGTCCTGCGTTAGTGACCGTCCGCAGGCCGAAAGCCCTCTTGCGGGCTGCAGCTCCTACAGTACCTTGCAGGAGGGGTGTGTGGTCACGAAGAGCTTCGGGCCCCGATTCGAGAATGTCGGGCGCGAGCCTGCCACAGCACGATCATCAGCACGACCGCCAGCACAGCCTCCGTCGCGGAGCAGACCGCATCCATCACGCCCACAGCCTCCACCTCCCCGGCCCCGGGTCCGAACGGTATCCCCACAGTGCGCGTCCAGCCCCACAGGGCGACGATCGCGAGGTTGCCGAGGATTCCCAGCAGCAGGAGGCGCTCCCTCGGCCACCCGACCACCACCACCGCGAAGGCCGCCTGAGCGAGGCCGGCGACGAGAAAGAACGCGCCGTACCCCCACCACTCGTGGAAGTGCTCGGGCATCACCAGCACGTGGATCAGAGCGGCGACCCACGACAGGATCGCCGCCAGATACAGCAGCTTGTCCGGCCGCCCCGTGATTCCAGCCGATGTCGTGAGCCCTCGCACGCCCGCTACTCCTCTACCTCGAACCTCGTGATCATTCCGGCCACGATGTGGTCGTTGACGTGGCAGTGGAAGAGCCAGATGCCGGGATTGTCGGTCACCATGTCCGCCACCTTCATGCTCATGGGCAGCAGCTCGGCGACGTCGGTGCGCATACCGTTCATCACGACGGTGTTGCCGTGCCAGTGCGGGGTGTGCAGGTCGACCTCGGTGCCTATCGCCATCAGGTACCAGCGCACGCGCTCGCCCCTCTTCATGGTCATCATGGGCTGGTTGCCGTACACGTACCCATTGATCGAGTGCATCAGGTTGCTCTCCTGGAAGTCCTCGTCCTCGGGATCCACACTCTTCGGGTCCCGCGTGAACGTTCGGATGTTCCTGTCCAGGTACCAGCTCTCGTTCTCGTTGAAGACCGTGAACAGCGCGATGAACTCGCGGTCCACCCCTTTGGGTGTGCCGTCGGCTCCGAGGCTGCCGTGTCTGCCGATGATCATCGGGCCGATGAGCCCGCTGTTCGTATCCCTGGGCTCATCTACATGCCCGTGGTACATCCAAAGCACGGTGCTGGGGTCCATCGGCCCCGGACCCGCCCGCTCGGGCACCTGCCAGATGTAGGTATGTGTCTTCCCCGGCGCGACGGCATCGTCGTCCTTGTTCCTGCCGCGCGTGCCGTCGTTGTACGGCGCGCCCTCGGCGTCCTTCCCGTAGAACACTCCGTGGGGATGGACGCTCGCTGGGTACGGGGTGTTGTTCCTGAAGACGACCTTGATGGTGTCCCCTACCTCCGCCCGTATCACCGGACCGAGCAGCCCCAGGTACGCCTCGCTCCTGGGCCTCGGCTTGAGGTGCCTGAAGGAAGCATCGGTGTACTCGCGATACAGGGACTTGTAGTAGATGCTGCCTATGCGATCAGGGCCGTTCTTGACGTAGGTGTCGGCCACCTCGTCGAAGGGCCTGCCGGTGATCTGGTTCCTGCCTGTGGGAGCATAGTCCCACTTCACTGTGTCGGCCGCGATGTAGTACACGCGGGTCCGCGACTTCGAGCGCGCCTCCGCGCTTCGAGAGGCCGTGCTCTGGGCGGGACCGTCGGCGAGGTCCTCGTGCTCGGAGTGCGAGTGAGCCGCTATCGGTCCCCCGTACTGCAGGAAGAGGGACAGCGCCAGCACAACTACCATGGATGTGGCCACCATCGCTGCCCAGGCCACAAGCGGTCTAGTCATGGTATTCACCTCGCAGTCCCTGCGATCCGGGCGGTGCCGATCTTCGAGATACGGCGCGCAGCCTGCCGCTGAACATAGCATCGAGTCTAGGCGGGAACGGGTGATTACTCCTTGAGCTTTCGTGGAGACTTGGTGGCGATAGAGGGCTCGGACCAGGATCGTGTACGGGGCGATCACGTCAGCTCGGTACTGGTAGCTCCCCGACGGCGGGCTGGGGTAGAATGAAGGGCGTCCATCGCACACCGGACAGGAGGTAACGCGATGCCGCAGTCCAGGTTCGCAGGCACGGTCACGGCCCCCGATTTCCCCCCGGACCTGCAGTGGCTCAACACCGACCACCCGATCAGCCTCATGGAGTTCCGCGGGCGGATCGTCATCCTCGACTTCTGGACCTACTGCTGAATCAACTGCATGCACACGCTTCCGCAGTTGCGGAAGATGGAGCGCAAGTACGCCGACGTACTCACCGTGATCGGAGTGCACTCCGCGAAGTTCATGGCCGAGCGCGCGGAGATCGGCCTCCGGAACGCCGTCCGCCGATACGAGGTGGAGCACCCGGTCGTAAACGACGCCGACTTTCGGGTGTGGCAGGAGTACGCGGTGCGCGCCTGGCCAACCCTGTACTTCGTCGATCCCAAGGGCAGGATAGTCGCTCGGCACGAGGGCGAGCTGAGCTCGGAGGAGCTCGACAGGCTGCTCTCGGCGATGGTGGAGGAGTACGACCGGGAGGGGCTGCTCGTCCGCCGCAGGCTCGACTTCCAGCCCGAGCGCAGGCCGGAGGGAACGCTGGCGTACCCCGGCAAGGTGCTGGCCGACGAGGCGTCCGCCCGGCTGTTCATCGCGGACTCGGGCCACAACCGGGTGCTGGAGGCGGGCCTCGACGGCAGAGTTAGCCGCGTCTGGGGCAGGGGCGAGGCCGGGCTCGCGGACGGGGAAGCGGAGTCGGCGGCTTTCGATCACCCGCAGGGCGTGGCGCTCCAGGACGACCAGCTCTTCGTCGCCGACACCGAGAACCACGCGATACGACGCCTCGACCTCGGCACCGGACGCGTCGTGACCGTTGCCGGCACGGGCGAGCAGGCGCACGGCTACGCGCGCGAGGGAGCGCGGGGCCGCGAGGCCGCGCTCAGCTCGCCGTGGGACCTGTGCGTGCTCGAGAACGTGCTCTACATCGCGATGGCTGGGATGCACCAGCTCTGGGCGCTGGAGCTGTCGAGCGGCCTGATACGCCCCTGCGCAGGCAGCGGGGTCGAGGGACTCGAGGACGGCCCGGCATCCCGTGCGCAGCTGGCCCAGCCGAGCGGCCTCACGACCGACGGCGTCCTGATCTACTTTGCTGACAGCGAGACGAGCTCGGTGCGGACATTCGATCCCGCGAGCGGGAAGGTGGAGACGCTCGTCGGCGTCGGGCTGTTCGAGTTCGGCGACGAGGACGGGGTGGGTGAACAGGTCAGGCTGCAGCACCCGCTCGGCGTATGCTGGCTCGACGGGCTCGTGTACGTCGCGGACACGTACAACTCGAAGGTCAAGCGCCTGGATCCGGACACGCGCAGGTGCGCGAGCTGGCTCGGATCGGGGCGCGCGGGCTTCGGGGACGGCACGGGCTCTGCGGTCCAGTTCAGCGAGCCCGGTGGTCTCTCGGCAGTCCGCGGCCGCGTCTTCATTGCCGACACCAACAACCACGCGATACGGGTCGCCGAGGTGTCCTCGGGCAGGGTATCCACGCTCGAGCTGGCAGGGGCCTAGGAAGGAAGCGAGCAGCGAGGCTCAACACAGCGAAGACACCGGGCGTCGGCCGGAGCCACTCACGCCCGTCTTCCTGGGCGGAGCGAAGGTCCAGAAGGGAGAGTCCCGCGAAGAGGTTCGACGGATTCTTCGGCCTGCGATCCCGGAACGACAGGTAGAGGGCGACGGAGCAGTGGCCGCGAGCTCAGTGATGGCCCGGAGCGGATGGGTCGGGCGTGGCAGTGGTTGTGAGCGCAGTCGGGAAGGGGCTGGCATTCGATGACGGCACAGCGAACAGATGAGGCGAAGGGAGAGGTAGCCGAAGAGCGGCTGGAGGGGGGACCCTCCGCTCAGGTACCGACCCCAGGGGGGATGTTCGCGGCGCTGCACGAGCCGGACTACCGCTGGTTCTACTTCGGCGCGCTCACCAGCAACATCGGTCTGTGGATGAGGACGGTCGCGCAGGGCTGGCTGGTCATCACGCTCACCAACTCCCCGTTCTACCTGGGTCTCGTGAGCTTCTGCGGAATGGCGCCCACGCTCCTGTTCTCGCTGTTCGGCGGGGTGATCGCCGACCGCGCGAACAAGCGCCTGGTCCTGATGTCGGCGCAGCTCGGCTCGGTGTTCTTCGTCTCGCTCCTCGGTACGCTCGTCGTCGCGCACCTGGTGCAGATATGGCAGATCATGCTGATCGCGTTCGTCAACGGCACGTTCGCGGCGCTCTCGCAGCCCTCGTTCCAGGCAATAGTGCCGGAGCTGGTGGGGCGGGCGAACCTGATGAACGCGATCGCGCTGAACTCAGCGCGCTTCAACCTCACGCGCGCCGTGGGGCCCTCGATCGGGGGGTTCCTGATCAAGTACGTCAGCATCGCGGGGGCGTTCTACTGTAACGCGGCGACGTACCTGCTGTTCTTCGTCGCTCTGCTGTTCGTGCATCCGAAGCACGCGGTGCAGAGGCCCCGGGCCCGCTCCGAGCGCGTGCTCGCCAGCCTGACGGACGCGCTCGGGTACGTGTCCTCGCACGAGCTGATCCGTCCGGTGCTGCTGATGGCGATGGTGCAGACGGTGTTCATCGCGCCGTACACCTCGTTGCTGCCCGCGTTCGCGAAGAACGTGCTGCACATGGGAGCCGGCGGGTACGGCCTGCTCCTGGGTGCAGTGGGGGTGGGCGCGTTCGCCGCGGCGCTGCTGCTCGCCTCCAGGGCGAGCATCCCGTACAAGGGGAGGATCATGTTCGCTGCGCAGATAGTGTTCGCCGTCGCCGTCATCGGCTTCGCGTGGTCGCGCTGGCTGTGGCTGTCGCTCGTCGCGCTCCTCGTCGTCGGGTGCACGCTCGTCGCGTTCCTGACCGTCGGCAACACGCTGCTGCAGACGATCGTGCCGAACGAGAAGCGCGGGAGGGTGATGAGCGTGTGGATGCTCGTTGCGATGGGCTTCCTGCCCCTGGGCAGCCTGCTCGCGGGATCGGTGGCCGAGGCCACGTCCCCCTCGCTCGACCTGACGGCCGGAGCCCTGCTCACGCTCGTGCTGTCGTCGCTGATCGTGCTGCGCAACCCTGCGCTGATGAGGCTGGTGCGCGACGTGCCTCCGGAGGAGCAGGGTTAGGGTGCAGGCACATCCTCGCGTCCCCGGGAGCGTGTCGCTATATGCGATACGATAGTAGGGCAGCCATTTTGTAGCGAGGGGAACCTTCCGCGCCTTGACGTCCGAGCAGTGCGACCAGACGCCCGATCAGGCGGCATCCGAGACCACGGCCAGCGTGCCGCCCGAGGAGCAGGGCGCTCCTACCGGTCTGTCCTCCCTTCACAATCGCGACTTCCGCCTGTACTACGCCGGGGCGATGATCAGCAATGTGGGCTTCTGGATGCAGGCTGTGGCCCAGGGGTGGCTGATCGTGACCCTCACCGACTCGGAGCTCGCGCTCGGCCTCGTCAACTTCTGCGCGATGATCCCCAGCCTGCTGTTCTCCCTGCCCGGCGGGGTGCTCGCGGACCGGATCGAGAAGCGGTACGTGCTCATGTTCACGCAGGGCATGAGCGCGGTGTTCGTGTTGATCCTCGGAGTGCTGATCCACACCGGGAGCGTCCGGATATGGGAGATCATGCTCGTGGCGTTCGCGACGGGCACGATGGGGGCGCTCGCGCAGCCTGCGTTTCAGACGATAGTGCCGGAGCTGGTCGGCCGCAAGAACCTCCTGAACGCGATCGCGCTGAACTCGGCGCGCTTCAACCTGACGCGCGCGATCGGTCCGACCATCGCGGGCTTCCTGATCAAGGTCACCGGCATTGCGGGCGCCTACTACCTGAACTCGGTGAGCTACCTGGCGCTCGTGGGCGCGCTCGTGCTGGTGCGGCCGAAGTACCGGGGAAAGCAGACGGCGGGGCTGCGCGGCGGGCTCTTCGCGGGGATGGGCCCCGCGATGCGCTACGTGCGCCAGCACAGCCTGATCCGGACGGTCGTGCTCATGGCCGCGGTACAGACACTGTTCCTCGTGCCGTACAGCACGCTGCTGCCGATCTTCGCGAAGGACACTCTGCACATGGACGCGGGGGGCTACGGCCTGCTCCTCGCGGCGGTGGGGCTCGGCGCGTTCGTGGGCGCGATCGGGCTGGCGTTCAAGGGGGAGGTGGGAAGCAAGGGCAGGCTGATGCTCGCGATGCAGGTGACGTTCGCGCTCGGCGTGGCCGTGTTCTCCTTCTCGCACTGGCTGGTGCTGTCGCTCGCGATGCTCGTGCTCGTGGGTTTCGCGCTCGTCGTGTTCATGGCCACGGGCAACACCCTGATCCAGGTGATCGTGCCGGAGGAGATGAGCGGCAGGGTGATGAGCATATGGTCCCTGGTCGTGATGGGGCTGATGCCCATAGGCAGCCTGCTCGCTGGGGGTGTTGCGCAGCTGCTCACCCCCACGATAGCCCTGTCCGGGGGCGCGGTGATCTCGCTGATCCTGAGCGTGGCGATCGTGCTGCGCGAGCCTGCGCTGTTCGGCCTGGAGATGGAGCGCAGTCCCGCCCTGTCCTGACCCCTCATCTCAACCTGTTCTCAACCGTTCCTCAACCACCTCTTGTATCGTTCGTGATATATTCTCCACCAGAGAGTCACGTCTACGACACCGATCCCACGGCTTCGACGGGCTGGTGAGAGGCGAGCCTGGCCGGAGCTCTGGGAGCAAAGTCCTATTGACGCGTACTCATAAGGGGTATACGATGTTGATCGAACGCACCCCTTCTGGCACCCCTTGTTGATCTCGCGCGACCACCGAAACCGTCATCGCAGGCGCGCACGGCACCTCTTGGTTCTGGCGTAATGCAGAGCTGGCGCCGGATACGGCGTCGGTCGGAGGAGGCCCATGCGGTTACGGATAGTCCTGGAGCCCGCCGAGTCGGAGCAGATCACGCTGCCCATCCAGTACAACGACCTCGTCCAGGCGCTGATCTACTATAACCTGGACCGAGCGCTATCCACCCGGCTGCACGACCGCGGGCACGGCCCGCCCGCCAGGCCGTACAAGCTCTTCACGTTCAGCAGGCTGACGGGCGACGCCCGGTTTCACGACGGCCGGATCACCTTTCGCGGTCCGGTCACCTTTCGCATGAGCTCGGTGGACGACGAGGTGCTGGCCTCGCTCGCCGAGCACCTGCTCACGCGTCCGGCGGTCCTGCTCGGGCGCGAGCTGTGCCGCGTGGGGGAGGTCGTGGTCGAGCCGTTTCCCCAGATCGCCCCGAGCGGCCCCGTGCTGTTGCGGGCGCTGTCGCCCATCACGGCGTACACCACGCTCACCGCCCCGGACGGCAGGCGGAAGACGTACTATTACGCACCGCAGGAGAGGGACTGGTCGGCCTCGCTCGTGGCGAGCCTCGCGCGCAAGGCGCGCGTCCTCGGCTGGGAGGGGGACGTCGAGGAGGAGCTTCGCGGGGCCTACGTGCGGCCGCATCGGGTGCGGATACAGGATCAGAAGGTGCTGCGGTACAAGGGCACCGTGATCAAGGGATGGACGGGGGTGTACGAGGCGAGCCTGCCCGAGCGGTACCTCAGGCTCGCCTACGACTCCGGCCTCGGATCCAAGAACCCCGCCGGTTTCGGTCTCGTGGAGGTGGTGAGGTGATAATCGAGAGCCTGATAAGGCTGGGCCGCCCCTACGTCGAGGGAGGGCAGTCGGCGGACGAGGTCATACGCCAGATCAGCAGCATCGAAGATCCGACGGCCCGGAACTTCTGGCAGCACGTGTTCGTCATTGAGGCGGATCGAACACAGTCTTCAACTCGGATCGCCTCTCACCCGATGTACGCCTTCGGAGACTTCAAGACCGAGGGGAGGAAGGAAGTCTTTGCGCCGGACCCTGGCCGCACCGTCTCCGCTCCGTGGATGCTGCCCTCCGGCGGAAACCCCCTCCAGCCCCAAGGCAATTACGCAGTACCCGTGTACCCGGTCTACGAGAAGCAGTGGGTGAAGTTCGCGAGCACTGATGGGGGCGAGGCCATCCGGGCGTTCCTGAGAGGGCGGCTTCAGCGCACGTCCGGCTTGAGGCTCGACGAATGCGAGATGGAAGAGATCGTCCGCCTTCTGAACGCAAGCTTTGCCGCCGCTCGCACATCTGATTCAGCAAGGCAGCTTGGGATTGTCGTGCTCGCAGTCGTCGAGGAGGACGGCTTCTACCACTACTCCGCTCAGGCGGATCAGATCTGGCTCGCGAGGAGCGCCATACGGCCGGACCTGTGGATATCTCCGAACCTCGAGCGTATCGTGGACGCGCTCTGGCGCGCCAAGGCGGACGAAGGGGCAGAGTACGGCAGCAGGGACGGCGACTATGCGACGTGCAGCGTGTGCGGCGCGGCCGGTGAGGTGGTCTCGTCCTATTCCAAGTCGTGGCCGTGGCTGGTCGCCACCTGGACGGGACCCGTGTCGAACGAGCTCAGGCGGCGTGGGGCCAAACCTCAGCTCGTCGAGGGGATAGCGCTCTGCTCCAGGTGTTACGGCGCCCTCACCTATGGGAGCAAGGTCTTCTACCGTCTGAAGCGCGACATGCCTACCTGGCTGACGAAGGAGATCTTCTCGCCGATAGACAGTGCCGAGGGGCGCAGGACGCGCTCCAGGGGCAGCTCTCCGGCAACCATCTCGGGGAGCGCGTTCGTCCTTCCCGTGCTACAGGACGTGGCGGCCGACGATTACGCGCGGGAACGGTTCACCTCGAACATTGACTACATGTGCCAGGCCCGGACGGGGAGGCCCCACGAGCTGCACCTCAGGACGCTCACGGGCCTCGAACAGGTCCTGCCGGACGAGCTCAACGACGACCTCTACAGGCTCGACATCTTCTATTACACCGTCGGACAGGCCAGCAGTCCCACGCTTCGCGCCGTGATCGAGGACGTCGTCCCGTCCGTGGCCAGCACGATCAACGACGAGCTGGATGAGCTTCGGACCGTGATTGCCCCCCTGACGCGGAGGCTCGGACTGAATACCCGTGGCAACGATGACTTCTTACGCGACCGGCTAACCTCCCTGCCGAGTCTGCTGAGCAGGGCCTACGGCAGCACCTACCTATGGCAGACGCTCTCCGAGGTGTTGCATCGGCAGCCCCTGTCACTCTCCAGGTTCGTCAGGGCGAGCGCGTACCGAATGGCCGAGCTGTCGCACCGTCTGCCCGACAGCAGCTTCGATATGCGCCATGAGGTGCTGTTCTTTCTGGTGTTTCGTGAGTTCGTGCGACGCTACAACACCGACGTCGCGGGGAAAGGAGAGGAAGCGGTGAGATCCTGGCAGGAGCTGCAGGAGGTTCTGGAGGACCAGCCGCCGGACCGGCTGGAGCTGGAGACCGTGGAGGAGCTGGGCTTCGCCGCGGGCTACCTGGTCAGACAATTCGCGCGCCAGTACTGGGCCGCGACGAAGGTGGGAAGAGAGGGCAAGGACTTCCTGAAGCATCGGGTGATGTCCTTCGGGAGCTCTCTGACGCCCGACCTGATCGCGTACAAGGCGATATCCCAGTTCGAGGAGTACGCGATGCGCGTCAACGCCCATCTCCCCAACGCGCTGCGCCAGCGCGCGGGGATCTGGCTGAGCAGCTATCTGGCGATGCGCGGCCAGGTTCAGCGATCGCGCGACAGCTTCATGGCGGCGTTCTGGTCCGGCTACTGGCTGAACGGCGCTCAGACGCAGCCAGCGGAGGATAGTCAGCCAGCAGCCGTGTAGTACTTGCAAGAACAGAAAGGAGTGCATAACCGATGACCGTGGCTAAGAGTGGAGAGATATTGTTCGTCAAAGCCGCGAAGGATGGCATCCCCAACCGTGACCCGCTGGCCGACAGCGATGCCCGGCGCCTGTTCGGAGAGGACGACGGGCGCATCTCGCTGTCGGACGTCAGCATCAAGCGCGACGTGCGAGACTACGTGCTGGCCAAGTACCCCGACGGTGGTGAGGAGAAAGCCAACTTCGTCTTCGCGCGCGAGGAGAGGAGAGGCCGAAACCTGCTGGGGCGCAAGAGCCTGGCGGAAGAGATCGTCAAGCGAGCGAACGCCGGGAGTGATGGCTCGCTCCAGCAGCGCCTGGCGAAGCACGCGTTCGACGTCCGGGTGTTCGGGATCGTGTACTCCGTCGAGGGAGAGAACTTCAAGCTCACCGGGCCGGTGCAGCTCGGCTGGGCGCACTCCCTTCATCCGGTCGTGACCCGCTACGCTCAAGGCACGACCGTGATACCGCAATCCGACATCAGCGTATCGGATGCCGGAGAAGAACGAGGGCTGTCTCAGGGCACCATCTGGAGCACCTACACCCAGCCGTTCGCAGTGTTCGCGGTCAGCGGCATCATCAACCAGAGCCTGGCTCAGCTCACGGGCATGCAGGACACCGACCTCGAGTTGATGATCGAAGGACTTTGGCGAGGCACGCAGCACCGGCAGGCACGTGGCCGTGGTATTCAGCAGCCTCTGTTCCTGCTGCACGTCGAGTACAGGGACCCGTTCTTCAGGATCGGCTACCTGGAGGACAACGTTCGGCTGCTGCCGGAGCGCGACGCCTGGATGAACGGACAGCAGCCGTCGAGCGTGCAGGACATCGAGCTGGACATCGAGCCGCTCGCTGCGATACTGCGTCAGTACTCACCCGCCATCGAGCGAATCCGGTACTGGCAGCAGCCGAACCTGGCTCTGAGAGGCGAGCTCCCCGGCAGCCGTCAGGAGCTGTGGTAAACAATGAGACTGCTGGTCTTCGAGCTCCGGGGTAGCATAGGCCACTTCCGAAGACCGGACACACTGGCTACCCAGGCGACCTACCCTTTCATCACGCGAACCGCGCTGCTTGGGCTTGTCGGGTCGGTGGTGGGGCTGGAGGAGTTCAGGGGCGAGAGCTGGGTGGGGATCGAGCTCCTGAGTCCGGTCCGCACGCGCGTCCAGCAGATGTCCATGCTCGGCAAGGGCTTTCTGGGGGACGGTGGCTCGGACTTCAACCGGCCGACATCCATCGAGCTGGTCGTCAACCCCCACTACCGCATCTACTACTCCGGCGACTACCTGGACGTCCTTGCCGAGCGCATCCGCGCTCGGTGGAGCCACTATCCCACCTACCTCGGCAGCGCCTTCGCGCTCACGGTGCCGCGTTTCGGCGACCTGGTGGAGGGCGAAGTTGTAGAAGCTCTGCCCGAAGGCATCGTCAGCACCAGGAGCGTCGTGCCGGTCCACTTCGTGTCGGGGATAGAGCTTGCGGAGGGACAGCAGCTCGCGCGATGCGGCGGCATGCTGTACGAGCACCTGGGCAACCGGCGCTTCAGGGGAACGGTAAACCTCCTCTACGAGAACTCCGGGCGGCCGGTGCTGTTCCGTCCCAACCCGGGCGCGCTCGACCCGCCGGTGAGGCTCCTGCGGCTGCCCTCGGAGGAGTACGTATGCCTGTGGTGATACCTCTGGAGGAGTGCATTGCGCGACCTGACGACGGGTCGCACAGCCACCCGTTGGCAGAGCACCTCGTCGCCGTCGCGCACGGCTGGGGCGATCCCGAGGGGGATCTGAAGGAGCGGATGAGGTTCCTGGGTGGACTGCTCCACGACGCGGGCAAGGCCCAGAGCAGGTGGCAGGCGTACATACGGGAGCGCGATCCCAGGCGCAAACGCGAGCTGCGGGTGCCACACGCGTTCCTGGGCTCGATGCTCGTTTGCATGTACGCCCATCACCTGATCGGGGCTTCCGGCCTGAAGGGCAGGGAGCGGAGCGAGCACCTCGTCGAGATGATGTGGATCGCGCGCGACGTGGCCGACCACCACTCCGTCCTGGGGGATATCGGGCTGGACGAAGACCCTCCCTGGTGGTACGCGTGGCAGTCGGACGCGCTTTCGTCCTCCGACGTGGCGGGGCTGAACGCTCTCGTGTGCCGGTGGGTGCCATCGGACTACCCAGCCTGGATGGGTGATGCCCGGCGGGTCGAGGAGTTCTGTTCGGACCTGCGGAGGATGTGGAAACGGTGGGCGGTGCAGGAGCTGGCGCCTATCCTGCGCGAGGGCAAGCGCGACCCGAGGGCCATGGCGGGCAGGTGCATCCGGGGAAGCACCGGCAGGTTCATCGCTGCCGACCGGTTCCACTCGTCGGGGCTGAGCCACGTCCGGATGGACGTCGCGACAGCGAGGTCCGGTCTGGAGACGCTGAGCGAGCTGTGCACGCGTAAGGCCCGGAAGGCCGAATCCGAGGGCGCTGGAGAGATAGCCGGCAAGCGTGGTCGGGTGCAGGAAACGGCCTCCCGCTTGTATACGGAGCATCCGGACGAGGTGTTCTACGAGCTGAATGTGCCCACCGGGCTGGGCAAGACGCTGGCCGCGCTGCGGGTCGGGCTGGAGTCGGTGGCGAGGGGCAACACCCGCCGCGTGGTCTACGTCGCCCCCTACCTGGCGATCCTCTCCCAGGCCGCTCGCGATGTACGCGAGGCCACGGGAACCGAGGTGCTCGAGCATCACCATCTGGCCACGAACACGCAGGAGCAGATGGACGATCTCGGGTACCTGGCGATGGAGTCCTGGCAGTCGCCCATCGTAGCCACGACCTTCAACCAGCTCTTCCGCGCGCTGTTCCCGAGGAGGGCGCAGCAGACCCTCAGGATCCCCGCGCTGGAGCGCGCCTTCCTGATAGTGGACGAGCCGCAGATACTCGATCACAGGGTCTGGAACCTGTTCCTGACGTCTCTCGAGGCCATGGCTCGCGCCAACTCGATGCAGGTACTGCTCGTGACCGCGACCCTGCCGACGACGGAGCACGGGCTGGACAGCATCCCGCGGAGCCTGAGCGCGTCGGTCGAGCAGCCGCCCAGGTATACAGTGGGGGCCGCGAGCGGCGTGTGGTCGGAGGAAGATGTCGCGTGGGAGTTGGAGTCGGTGGCCTCGGGAGGGCTCCGAGCCGTGGCCATCCTGAACACGATCGCGGATGCCGTGCTCGTGTACAGACGGCTGGACGGCGACGCTGCGAGGTTCAACGTCCACGGCCTGATGTGCCCCGTCCACAAGGCCTGGGTGTTGAGACAGATATGGGCGACGCTCGAGCAGAGAGAGCCGGTAGCCGTGGCGAGCACGCAGGTCCTGGAGGCGGGGGTGGACCTGAGCTTCCAGCGCATGTTTCGCGCCAGGCCGATCCTGCCGTCGGTGGTGCAGGCGGCGGGGAGGGCGAACAGGAACGCGAGCGAGGATCTCGCACGAGTGACCGTGTTCGACTTCGCGCGGGGCGGCGAGCAGCCGACGCGCGAGTACATCTACCGCGACAGGGACCAGCGGGAGGTGAGCGATCAGGTGCTGGCGCCGGGCGTGTGCCTCACGGAGACGGAGCTGAGATCGGCCGTCTCCGACTATTACACAGAGGTGTTCGCGCGCAACCGCCACGTGACCGCCTGCCAGAAGCTGGCCGAGGCGGCGGCCGGGAAGTGGAGCGAGCTCGGCGGAACAGAGCCGTTCGGGGCCGAGTACAAGCGCGTCCCGATCTTCGTTCCCCTGGACACCGCGATGCTGGACGGCACAGGCACGAAGCTCGTGCAGTCGTTCGGCGTCTCGACTCCTGAGGAGCTTTACGGGCTATACGTGGATGACAGGTGGCTGGCCCGGCTCACCTTCACGCAGCGCAAGCGCTTCATGGGCCTTCTCCAGAACTTCGTAGTGCAGGTCCCCGAGAAGGTCGCGGAGGCAATCCGCCTGGAGAGCTACGGAAAGGCAATCCTGCGCTGCAAACATCTCGAGCAATACAGCCAGGAAACCGGCTTCGGAGACCTTCTGGTGGAGTGCGGCGCGGGCGCGACGGAGAGCGCGGAGTTCCTATGAGCGCGACGGTGACGGGGACGCTGGTCTGGTACTACTCAATCTGCCCCCGTGAGGCGTGGCTGATGGCGCACGAGATCGAGCCGGAGCGGGAGTTCGACCTGCTCGTCGAGGGCAGGCTGAACCAGGAGGCCCACTACGAGCGGGCGCCCAAGGAGATCAGCGTGCCGGGGATGCGACTGGATCGGGTCCGCTACGAGCGCGGCAGACTCGTGGTATCAGAGGTGAAGAAGTCCTCCCGGTTCGTGCCCGCCGCGAGGCTGCAGCTCGGCTACTACCTGTGGAGGCTGGAGAGGGAGGGCGTGGAGGCATCCGGAGAGATCCTCGTGCCCGAGGAGCGCAAGCGTATGGTCGTCGAGCTCACGCCGGAGCTCAGGGCGGAGGTGGAGACCTCCGTGCGCGAGATCGAGGAGCTGATGAGGCGGGAGAGGGCACCCCAGGCGAAGCGCATACCCTTCTGCCGAAGCTGCGCCTACGCGGAGTTTTGCTGGTCATGAGGAAGCCGATCTACATCTTCAACGCGGGCACACTCGAGCGCCACCAGAACACCCTGGCGTTCAGCACGCCCGAGGGCCGCAGGTTTGTGCCGGTCGAGACCACGAGCGAGATACACGTCTTCGGGGAGGTGACCCTCAACGCACGGCTCCTCAACTTCCTGAGTCAGAGCGCCATTCCGCTGCACGTTTACAACTACTACGGCTACTGGGCGGGATCCTACATGCCGCGCGAGCAGTACGTGTCCGGATACGTGACGCTCGAGCAGGCTGCGCACTACCTCGACCCCCTCAAGCGAATGGCGCTCGCCCGCGCGTTCGTCCAGGGAGGGATCGAGAACATGCTGCGGGTGGTGACCTACTACTCCAGGCGGGGGGCGAATCTGGACGGAGTGTCCGAGAGCATGTCGGCCGTGCTCGGCGGCCTGCACCTGGCGGGCACGCCCGAGGAGCTGATGGCGATGGAGGGGCAGTGCCGCGACCGCTACTACGGCGCCTGGGACTCGATCTTCCGCAGCGAGGACTTCCGGTTCGACCAGCGAACAAGGCGTCCACCTCAGAACCGCACGAACGCCCTGCTCTCCTTCGGCAACAGCCTGATGTACGTCACGGTCCTGAGCGAGATCTACCGCACGCACCTCGATCCGAGGATCGGGTTCCTGCACACCACGAACCAGCGGCGCTACACCCTGAACCTCGACGTGGCCGAGATCTTCAAGCCGATCATCGTCGACCGCGTGATCTTCAGCCTCGTGAACCGGGGCGAGCTGCAGGCCAGGGATTTCCGCTCGGACGGCTCGGGCGTGTTCCTGAGCGAGCGGGGGCGCAAGGCTTTCGTCGAGGCTTACGAGGCGAGGCTGAAGGACACGATCCAGCACCTGAAGCTCAGGCGGGCTGTCTCGTACCGGCGCCTGATACGTCTGGAGCTGTACAAGCTGGAGAAGCACATCATCGAGGACGAGCCGTACGTGCCGTACGTGAGCCGGTGGTAGGGTGTGTACGTGGTGATGGTGTACGACGTGGGCGTGGAGCGGGTGACGAAGGTGCTGAAGGTGGGCAGGAAGTACCTGACGCACGTTCAGAACTCGGTGCTCGAGGGAGAGCTGTCGCAGGCCCAGTACAAGGCGCTGCGTCACGAGCTGGGCAAGGTGATGGATGAGAGCCACGACAGTGTGCGGTTCTACGTGCTGCGGACGGACGCGTACCTCAGGGTGGACCAGCTCGGCACACCGCGCCGCCCCGAGGGCAGCTTCCTGTGAGCGTGCGTCAACCTCCGGTAGCGCACGAACCCCCGGGGGTTCGACACACCCGCTCTTGAGTACCAATCCCGCGTATCTCCTGCCCTTCCGCCCCTCACGCCCGTTCACACCCACCGGATTCGCGTCGCATCCCTCTTGCACGAACTCCCCGGTTGGTGTAGGATTGGGTTGGTTCCGAGCCTACCTGTAAGGGATTGAAACATGAACGACTGCATCTGGGGCTCAGATCTCAGCATCTGGTTCCGAGCCTACCTGTAAGGGATTGAAACCCATTACTGCTGTGCTCCTATCTCGATCCCGCGCCTGGTTCCGAGCCTACCTGTAAGGGATTGAAACAGGGCGGCGATGCCCGTGATACAGGCGCGCACGTTCGTTCCGAGCCTACCTGTAAGGGATTGAAACTAGGTGTAGTGCGTGATCAACTCGGTATCGGTGCCCGTTCCGAGCCTACCTGTAAGGGATTGAAACTGGAGGTTCGGCAGCGCCGCGACCGCCGCGTGCGCCGGTTCCGAGCCTACCTGTAAGGGATTGAAACCCAGGAGGGATCGAGGAGCCGCGCGAAGTGCAGCAGGGGTTCCGAGCCTACCTGTAAGGGATTGAAACAGGAAGCTGTACGCCGACCTCGGCACGACCTACGCCGTTCCGAGCCTACCTGTAAGGGATTGAAACTCGGGGGAGGTACGCGAGGCCCCACGGGTGGAACGAGTTCCGAGCCTACCTGTAAGGGATTGAAACACGACGTGGATGATCGCCGACTGGATCGCGGGCACGAGGTTCCGAGCCTACCTGTAAGGGATTGAAACCGAGCAGGTAGAGTGAGGGGGCCATTACCTCACCCTGTTCCGAGCCTACCTGTAAGGGATTGAAACACATCGTGGCGGTGGGTCCACTCTGCTCACCCGCACAGGTTCCGAGCCTACCTGTAAGGGATTGAAACTCCCCCTGTGCCGGACAGGTGTCACACGTAATACCGAGTTCCGAGCCTACCTGTAAGGGATTGAAACAAGGCGGGGCGAGGCGTAGTGATCCTCCGACTGGTAGTTCCGAGCCTACCTGTAAGGGATTGAAACTGAGGAGTGGGTGATCGAGCGGCCCGACCTCGGCGTCGTTCCGAGCCTACCTGTAAGGGATTGAAACTAGCTGTGGCGCTCGCGGAGTCGGGCGGGCGGACCGAGTTCCGAGCCTACCTGTAAGGGATTGAACTCAACCGTGGCATACTTGCATTAGAAACCGCCTGAGGTGGAGATACCTGCCAACACACACGCCTGTATGGCACAACAAGGGATGCGGGGGGTGGCAGTCCCGCCAGGCGGTTTTCTCTAGTTCGCAGCCTACCTGTAAGGGTTTGGGTACATGCTTCCCGTATCCCCCAATGCGGGGCATGGAGAGCTGCCGCCCCTGGAGCGCTCACCGGTCTCCCGGACACCTCCTGCCTTTCAGGTACGGAGGTGCCTCCTGTCGAGCTCCATCCCCCCGGCCAACCCTGGCACGGTGGTTGCACCGCCAACGATGAGCATCGCGGCATCCATCCCGGATCGAGCGCTCCGGACACGGAAGGGGATTGTGATGAGCGAGGCGGAGCGGGTAGTGCCCGCGGTGCTCCACGTGTTGAAGGCGCAGAGCGCTCCCGGAGAGGGCGATGACATAGCCACCCAACTGCCTCGAGAGATCGAGGAGATCCGGAGGGCCGCGCGCCACCCGGGCAGGCGCGCTCCCTGTGCGTCCAGCGGATCAGTGCGGCTCTCTCATAGCGAACGGAGGGATCAGGTGGAAAGGTTCGAGTGGGCCCAGAACAACTTCGGCGTCGAGACCCCTCATCAGCTGCAGTCGCAGGGGGTGAACGTGTTCTTCGCCCCCAACATCTCCCCCGACACGAAGGTGGTGAACCTGGAGGACGGCCGGGTACAGCTCTTCGTGCCAGAGGAGCACCGCCCGCAGGAGGGATACTACGCCGACTACGAGAGCCTGGCACGCTACTGCCGCGAGAGGGGGATCCCACTCGTGGAGACCAACGGGCAGATGAGCACCGAGCCGATGGAGACGCAGGAGGCCGGCGACCCGCTCCTCCACGGCGAGGAGGGGAGCGCGTAGCAGCTCTCGCCCTTCCCGCGCAGCCGCTCGGGGATATTGCGCGCGAGGTCCCGCCTCGGCCACAATAGCCGACGACTCGGAAAGCACCGGAGCAGCAACCGATGAGCGACATGCGCGGCACCTGGTACGTCGTGCCCACCCCCTTTCGCCCCGACGGCTCGCTCGACCTCGAGAGCCAGCGAAGGCTCGTCGGCGCGAGCATCCACTGGGGGATAGATGGCCTCACCGTGATGGGCGTGATGAGCGAGGCGGCCGCGCTCTCGGACGAGGAGCGCTCGCGGGCGCTCGAGGCGATCTTCGAGGCGTCGGCAGGCCGTGTGCCGGTCGCGGTTGGCTGCTCGGGCGCGAGTGTCTCCCGTGTGCGCGACCTCATCTCGCAGGCGCGGAGCCTCGGCGCGGTCGCGGCGATGGTGTCCGCGCCGCCGCTGATGCGCAACACCGACCTCCTGCCGGAGTTCTACGCGCGCGTGGCAGGAGACCTGCCGATCGTCGTGCAGGACGAGCCGAACGCGACGGGCGTAACGATGCCCGTGAGCACTCTCCTCAGGTGCCTCGACGCCTGCAGCTCGGATACCGTGAAGCTCGAGGACCCACCGACCCCGCAGAAGATATCCCGTCTGCTCTCCCAAAGGCCGGGGCTGCGCGTGTTCGGCGGGCTCGGTGGCGTCGCCGCGCTGAGCGAGCTCGGGCGCGGAGCGTGCGGCACGATGACGGGCTTCGCCTACCCGGAGGTGCTCGCCGCGGTCCGAATCGCCGTGGAGCGAGGCGAGCTCGACCGCGCTGCCCGCGTGTTCGACCGCTACCTCCCGCTCATACAGTTCGAGGGACAGCCGATGGTGGGGCTGGCGATCCGCAAGGAGGTGCTCCGAAGGCGGGGAGCTATCGAGTGCGCAGCAACCCGCGGTCTTGCCTCCGGGCTCGACCCCGCGACGATGGGAGAGCTCGACCACCTGCTCGCTCGCCTCGGCATCGCGCCCTCGCTCGAGCCGCTCGCGGTCGAAGCATAGTGAGGAGCCCCGCGCCGTGCCCGTGAGCTACGTCACAGACCTGCCTCGTACCGCCGACCTCGTCGTGATCGGCGGAGGGATCGTGGGAGCGGCCACCGCCTTCCACGCGGCGCGGCAGGGGCTCCGACCGCTGCTCATCGAACGCCGCCCACGCCTTTGCACTCTCACCACCCCTGCCTCCGCGGGAGCCTTCCGACTTCAGTTCGACAACCGCGAGGAGTACGAGGTCGTGTGCAGGTCGGTGGAACTCTTCCTGAGCTTCGAGGAGGTCACGGGCCAGCGCGAGTACGAGCTCGGCGTTCGCAGGCAGGGGTACCTGTGGGTCACGACCGACGAGCGCCGCGCGGAGCAGCAGCGCGAGCTCATTCGGGCGCAGCGCGGGTGGGGGCTGGACGACGTCGAGCTGTTGAGCGGAGACGAGGTCCGCCGCCGCTTCCCGTGGATATCCGGGGACGTCGTGCAGGCGCGGTTCCGGCAGGGCGACGGCTTCCTCGATCCGAAGGCGCTCACGCTCGGCCTCGCGCTCGGCTCCCGAGCGCCTGTGCTGACCTCCTGCGGAGTCATGGGCTTCGAGCTTCGGTCCGGGAAGGTGAGCGCGGTGGTCACTCAGTGGGGCACCGTGAGCACGGAGACGGTCGTGATCGCCGCAGGGCCCTTCTCGGCCGAGCTCGCGAGGCTTGCGGGCGTGGATCTCCCGATCACGACCGTAGCTCGACAGAAGCTGGTGATGCCGTCCGTGCCGGAGGTCCCGCCCGACGCCCCGTTCGTGATAGACGACGACAACGGCGTGCACTGGCGTCCCGCGCTCCAGGGGGCCTACGTGCTGTACTCCGACCCCGCCACTCCTCCGTCCCCTCCCACCGAGGACGTACCGCCCGACCACGCGGCCGCCTTCCGGCTGCTCGATCCCGCCAGCCCGCTCTCGGTGGCCCGCACCGCGCCCTTCTGGAGACGTGTGTGGGACCGGGCGAGCGCGCTGTGGATGCTCCAGTGTGGACAGTACGCGCTCACGCCCGACCACCACCCCCTGATAGGCCTCACGCCGGTCGAGGGGCTCTATGTAAATACCGGATACAGCGGGCACGGGATAATGGCCGGCCCCGCCGGGAGCGCTCTGCTCGCGGAGGTCCTCATCGGTCGCGTCT
>CADDYR010000006.1 GCA_902810765.1 Chloroflexota bacterium | reverse complement strand
GCCGCGGGGCCGGGCACGCTGCTGGGAGCGCTGCTCGCCGAGCCGTTGCGCCGTCGGCTCGGCCTGGGCCGCGTGCTAGTGGGGTCCGCGGTGGTCACGGGGCTCGGCGGGCTGACGTTCGCGTTTGCCGGGGGGCCGGGGTGGCTCGCGGTAGTCGTGCTGGCGGTCGCGTGGTTCGTGCTCGCGACCAGCTCGATCTACGACGTGCAGGCGCTCACGCTCAGACAGGTGCTCGCGCCGGAGGCGCTGCGGGGGCGGGTGAACGCGACGATGGTGCTCGCGTTCTGGGGGCCGATGCCTATCGGAGCGCTCCTGGGCGGCGTGCTCGGGCAGGTGGTCGGCCTGAGGGCGGTGATAGTGCTTGGCGCGCTGGGCACGGCGAGTGCGGCGCTGTGGATCGTGCTCTCGCCGCTGAGGGGGATGTCCGAGCCCCTCGTGGAGACGTGACGGCGGGCCGGGGGAAGATCCCTCGGCCCGCCGCACCAAGCCCGTCGCTTCGGTCTACGCGACCAGCTCGGCCTCCCTCTTCGAGGGCAGGCGCGACGGGACCAGGAGCTTGCCCGCGCCGATGCGCGAATCCGCCATTCCGTAGTACACGTCCATCCGCCTGTCCCCCCGATCATCTATCGCCGTGGGGAACACGACGTTCGAGACGATGCCCTCGCGCTCGAGCTCCGTCTCGGGCTCGAGGATGGGGGCGCGGGAGCGGTACAGGACGTTCGTCGGGTCCTCGCGGTCGAGGACGAGCGCGCCCGCGCTGTAGTGGACGTTCGGCTGGATGTCCACGCCCGGCACGATCTCGCCGCTGACGCCGTGGAAGAGCACGAGCCAGCCGAGGTCGGTGAGCACGGGCGGGGTGCCGCCGCCTATCTTCAGCTCCTCCCATGGCTCCTGCGGCTCGGCGAGGAGCTGATGGTCCGAGAACCAGGTGAGGCCCTCCAGGCCCCGGCCGATCCTGTCTATCGGGGAGTAGGAGATCCACATGCTCGGCCGCTGGTCGCGCACGCCCTTCGGGACGATCTTGTACGCGAGCCCGCCGGCCAGCGACAGGTCGTACGTCGGGCGGTGGATCATCGCGATCGAGGGCCTGCCCTCCGGGTCCGCGATCAGTCCCGGGAAGATGAGCGCGTCCTTGTTCGTGTAGAAGTCGAAATCTACCCCCCGTCCCAGGCTGAACTTCGCCAGCCCGAGCCTCCTCCACTCCAGCAGGTCCTCCGAGACCGCGAGCGCGACCCTGGGGCCGAGCGGACCGTACGCCGTGTAGGTCATCACGTACACGCCGAGCGCCTCGACGAAGGTGACGCGCGGGTCCTCGACCCCGGCGGTGTGGGCGTTGCCCTCGAAGGACTCGGTGGGCTCCAGGGCGTAGCCCAGCCTCTGCACGCCGCAGGGGTCTCCGTCCTCGTTGAATATGACCTTCGCTATACCGATCCGGGAGTAGTTGTTGTCGCCCACGATGCGCGGGAACAGGTACAACTCCCCGCTCGCGCTGCGAGCGCACGCCGGGTTCAGGACCCCCCACGCCTCGTCGGGGTTCTCCGGGTCTTCCTCCATGACGATTCCGAGCCTGTGTATTCGGAACGGAGCCTCTGTGTCCTGCAGCACCGCAGCCCTCCTGCCGCTTGAGCGTCCTTTGTTGTTGCCGCCGTTCTTCATCGCAAACCGATCGTCTTCCTCACTCGTAAGATGTACAACCAAAGTGTCTTCGTTACCACCTTCCGTGCGAACTTGTTCTGCAAATCGTTTGTCCGATACCGATCCGGCCAACAACGCACCCTAGCGTCCATGCAAGCATACGAGCTCACGGTGGAGATCGGGTGTTGAACAGGCTGCGAACAGGGATAGCCTGCGCGCGAGTGCTGCACGAAACGGGGAAGGTGCGTGGCGCTGGGGATGGTGGGCGCGAGCATCGGGCCCGCTGCGGGGCGCGGTAGCTTTGCCAGGCCCGGACTAAACAAGTATACCGCACGCTCGCCGGGGCCGTGGCTCACCCGATTTGACGGTTCTGCCTCTCGTGTGCCCGAGTTTCCGTCCACCTTACCTCATTATCGCACCCTGAGGGTTACGATTCGGTTATACTCGGTGGCCAGGCGGTTGCCCGCCTCGTCGCGCAGCGCGGTGCCGATCACGAGCCGTGCGCTGGCTCCACGCAAGCTAGAGGGCAAGAACGTTGCCAGGAGGTCGTCGGGAGCGTACGACCAGGTGCCCTGCACAGTGCGGCCCATCTCCTCGACCCGCGCAGCCTCGAGCAGGCTCTCCGGGTCCACGGGCTCGCTGAACCTCACGGTCAGCTCGCCCCTCGGGGTGACGCTCACGCCGAGCACCCTTGGCGGGATGCGGTCGAGCACCACGCGGTCCGAGTAAGCCAGCCAGTTGCCCGCCTCGTCCGTGTACCTCACCCACACCGTCTGGGCGCCCGAGCGGCCCTCGAGCTCCCAAGCGTGCAGGCCGTTCACGCGCTCCCACGGATGCCAGGTCTCACCGTCGGTGCTCCACTCGATCGTGACCCGGCTCCCCGACGGGGAGACAGCGCTCGTGGCCACCTCGATCCTGCGCGTGTTCACCGCACGCCGGCCGGGGTCGAGAGGAGCGTGCTCCGCCAGGTAGGTCACCATCGAGTCCGGCAGCGCCACGCTCCACAGCGACACGTCGCCGACCACAGCGTCCGGGTACGCCTCTCCCTGCCCGGGGCCGAGCCACAGCCGGGAGCCTGGAGCCGGGCCGCCGGCCCCCGCGCTGCCCAGGAGCCTCCCCGACTGGTAGAAGGACACTCTGGGGCCGTCCCAGGTCACCGCGTAGGCTTTCGCGACGTCCCCCGCAAAGGGAGCGGTGGCGATCACTCGATCTCCCGAGCGCGCCGTGATCCTGCCGTCGCCGGCGGTGATCGTCAGATCGCCCAGGCGGACGAGCACGCCGTTCGCGGGGGCCCCTCCCGCGGGCCTGGCCCAGAGCTGCAGCGTACCCCGATGGCCGCGCGTGGTGCCGTAGCCCAGGGAGACGGGCCCGCGCCCGGAGGTGCTCAGGTACGGGGTACCCGCCCAGGAGTAGCCCCTGCCCATGCTGCCGTCCAGGTACGCCGTCGCGTACCGTCCCTCCTCGATCTGGACAGCGTCGAGGTAGTACACTCCGTCGACCGGTATCTCGGAAGTGGAGTACACGCCGTACACGCCTACGCTCGAGCGCGCGGTGAAGGTGAAGGCCCCACGGTACCAGCCCGCGCCCACCGGCTCCCAGGTCATCTCGGGACGGTTCGCGTCGGTGAGGCGGCTGGTGTCCACCTCCCCCGGGCTGCCCGCTCCCTCGTCCAGCCAGCCGTCGAGGATCGCACTCGTGACGGGGCCGCCGGACGCGAGCCGGGCGTACGCCGAGAGGGTGTACGTGCGGCCCGGCTGGAGGTGGGCCGCGACGATCGTCGCGGCGGGGCCGGGCTTCTGCTTCGTGATCTTCAGCGCCCTCGTGCCCGAATATGCGTAGTCGGGGGAGGTCACGATCGAGACCCAGGAGTTCAGGCCCGACCAGCCCTCCGCGCCTCGCTCCGCGCTCGAGTTGGGCACGAGGTTCATCGCGGGCGGCTGGATCAGCACGCCGTCCGCCTGGTAGTCGGTGCCCCTCGAGCCCTGCTCGAGCTGTATGGCGTCCCACAGCACGCCCGCGCCCCTCAGGCCCACGAGCGCGTCCGTGGCCTCGGGGCTCGCCCGGAAGGTCAGCCTGACCATCCTCCAGTCGCTCGAGGGTGGCGTCGCGACCGAGTGGGTGGTCAGGAGCGCGCTCTCGGCTCCCTGGCTCTCGAGCTCCTGCACGTACAGCACCCCGCTGCCGCTCCCGCGCACCCACGCAGAGAGGGTGTAGGCGGCGCCGGGATGGATTATCACCTTCTGGGTGAGGTCCGAGCCCGGCTCGCCCGACTCGCTGCGCAGCGCGAGCGAGCCGTGGTAGGCGTCGGTGTCCGGCTCATAGACCCTGTACGCCCCCGAGCGCATCGGCGAGTCCCACGCGGCGGGTATGCCGTCGGCCCATAGCTCGAAGCTCGAGTTGCTCAGCAGGTTCGGTCCCAGTGGCCGGTACTCCGGCTGGCCCGTGATCGCGGGCATCGGCCCGACGCTCGGCACCGTCGTGTCCGAGAGGTGGGCGGCCGAGACGATCCGGGGATCGGGAGCGACGACGAGCGAGCCGATCGGAGGCTCCTCCCGCAGCTCGACCCGCACGCTCGCCATGTCCGACCACGCGCCCGCGGAGTTCTTGAAGCGGACGTACACCGTCTTGGCGCCGTCGCCCGGCTCGAGGGTCCACTGCTTCTCGGGGGCGAACGGCTCCTCGAACGCGTCGGTGAAGTAAGGGTTGTTCGAGATCATCATCCCGGTGACGTGGCGCTCCCCGTCCCGCGCGCCGAGACGGAGGGTGACGTAGCGGGAGATCGTGGCGCCTCCGTCCGGAACCCCCACGATGGAGACCACCGGGCTGGACGGTGGCTTGGCGGAGGAGTCGTAGCCGAACGGAGCCCGACCGCTGGGGCTCGTGTCCTCGGAGCGCGGCACCGAGGGGTAGATCTCGAAGCCCTTCGAGGTGTCCGCGCCGAACACGAACATTCCGCGCTGCACCTGGTCCACGGCGTAGTAGCGGTTCATCCCCTTGGGCGTGCCGTCGGAGTACCAGTACAGGGGGTTGCCGGGGCCGCCCCACACGTTGCCGTCGTACACCACGAAGTACCTGCCGTCCGACGTGACGCCCCTGACGACGATCCAGTGGAGGGTAGCGTAGGTCTCGTAGCGGCCGGTCCGCAGGGAGGGGTCGGCCGAGCGGCCGTCCACGTCCGCGCCGGGGCTGACCTTGCGCATGTCGAGCGCGACGATGACGATGTGGCCACGCGCGAGCGCGGCCTCGATGCTCCGGGCGTTCACGATGCCGCCCGAGTACCGGACGGCCCAGTGGTCGAGCGCACGGGCGAGGTCGGAGAAGTCGGTGTAGCGCTTGTTCTTGCCGATGAGCGCGCGGACCTGGCGGATGGGCACGGACACGCCCTCGGCGTACTGAATGGCCATCGCGACCGAGGTCGGGCCGCAGTTGACGTTCTGGTTGTCGTACCTGTCGTAGCTGGATGGCTCGCCCTGGTACCGGTACCACGGACCGGCCTGGGGACCGGCATCGGCGCGAGCGGCGGCCGGCAGGGCGAGTGGCAGCCACAGGCAGAGCAGGAGCGCGCACGTTACGGCCCGCCTGAGCGCGCGCACCGCCTCCTGCCCGCCCGTCCCGGTTCCCATCGCCGCCGCCTTCCGCAACCTACCCCCGCCTCAGGCACATCAGGTTAGGCCATCCCGAGAGGATCTGTAAAGCCCCCTCGCCTTGTTGCCCACGTGCAACTATACGGACGGCCCCTGACATGATCCTGAATGCTCTCCCGGTCGCCCGTGACGGTTTGTTCAGCCTTTCGGGCCGGCGCCCGCTGTTACGAGCTCGACACGCCCCAGCTCCTCGAGGAGCGCGACCGAGGTTCGGATGCCCGCATAGAAGTGGTCGAGCAGCAGCCACTCGTTCGGCGCGTGCGCGTTGCCCTCCGGCAGGCCGAACCCGACGAGCAGGGTTGGCGCGCCCAGCAGCACCTCGAAGCTCGCGACGACCGGGATCGAGCCCCCCTCACGAATGAGCACCGGGCTCTTGCCGAAGCCGCGCTCGACGGCGCGCGAGGCTGCCTCCATCGCGGGGTGATCGGGCGGCACCACCGCCGGCCTGCCCCCGTGCATCCGCCGCACCTCGACCCGCACGCCCCTGGGAGCGGTCCTCTCGATGTGTTCGGCGAGGAGCCGCGCGATCTCGTCCGGGTCCTGGTTGGGCACGAGCCTGGAGCTGATCTTGGCGTGCGCCTCGGCGGGGAGCACGGTCTTCGACCCCTCGCCGATGAACCCGCCCCAGATGCCGTTGACCTCGAGCGTGGGGCGGGCCCACAGGCGCTCGAGCGTGCTGTAGCCCTCCTCGCCGTACAGCTCCTCGACGCCGAGCTCGCGGGTGTAGGCCGCCTCGTCGAAGGGGAGGCTTCGCCACTGCTCGCGCTCGTGCTCCTCGAGGTCGCGCACACGGTCGTAGAAGCCCGGCACCGTCACCCTTCCCCGCTCGTCCTTCAGCCCGGCGATGATGCGCGCGAGGGCCTCGGCGGGGTTCGCGACGGATCCGCCGTAGCTGCCGGAGTGCAGGTCGGAGGAGGGGCCTCGCACGTCCACCTGCAGGTACACCAGCCCGCGCAGCCCGTAGGTGATCGAGGGCACGTCCGGCGCGAAGAGGCTCGTGTCGCTGATCACCGCGACGTCCGCCGCCAGGAGGTCGCGGTTCCGCTCGATGAAGTCCTCCAGGTGCGCGCTGCCGACCTCCTCCTCCCCCTCGACGAGGAACCTCACGTTCACTGGGAGGCTGCGGGTCTCTCTGAGCAGGGCCTCGACCGCCTTGATGTGCACGAAGAGCTGACCCTTGTCGTCCACCGCGCCGCGGGCGTAGAGCCTGCCGTCGCGCACCTCGGGCTCGAACGGCGGGGAGTGCCACAGTTCGAGCGGGTCCACCGGCTGCACGTCGTAGTGGCCGTAGATCAGGACGGTCGGGCGCTCGCCGCCCGCGTGGAGCCAGTCGGCGTAGACTACCGGATGGCCCTCGGTGGGCAGGACCCGGACGTGCTCCAGGCCAGCACGCTCGAGCGCCGCGGCCAGCCACTCCGCGCAGCGGCGCACGTCCTGCGTGTGCTCCGAGAGCGAGCTGATGCTCGGGATGCGCAGGAGCTCCTTGAGCTCCTCAAGGTGAGCGGCCCTGTGCTGCTCCAGGGCGTTCGCGACAGAGGTCAAGGTCCGTTCTCCGTTCCGGTTTGCGGCGCGCCCGGTGGCAGAAGAAGCAAGAGCCGCGCCCCGGACGTGCATTATACAGTCTCTGAATCGCTCGGCTACGCCACCAGCCCTCCCAACCTCGGCCCCCCGCCATATCACTCGCGCTTACCCGGTTGTATCTTTCGACTGTCATTGTCTCCCGACATAACGTGGTAACATGTCGGGAAGAGTGTCGTTCATGCAGAAATAGCTGGGCTGTGTACGCGTCCACATCTACAACATAAGAACCTTCTCGGAGGGCACGATGGATGGGAATGAGAAGAATATCGACGAACTGACCGCGAAACCGAACGCAGCCAGGATGTACGACTACTACCTCGGAGGCGCCAACAACTTCGGAGTGGATCGGGAGGCGGCCGAGAGGATCTTTGAGGCCTGCCCCGACGCACGGCTGTTCGCGCTCACCAACCGTGCCTTCCTGCGCCGGGCCGTCAGGTTCCTCACGGAGCAGGGTATCGATCAATTCCTGGACGTCGGCTCGGGGATACCGACCGTGGGCAACGTCCACGAGGTCGCTCAGAAGGCGAATCCCAACGCTCGCGTCGTCTATGTAGATATAGATCCTGTGGCGGTCAGTTACAGCCAGGAGCTCCTGGAGGGTAATGCCAACGCATCCGCGATCCGGGCCGACGCACGCCATCCCAAGCTCATCCTCGCCCACCCCGAGGTCCGCAGGTTGCTCGACCTCAGCAGGCCCTTAGGGGTGCTGCTCGTCGCGGTGCTCCACTTCATCCCGGATGACGGGGAGGCGTACGCTACCGTCAAGACTCTGCGCGGCGAGGTGGCACCAGGCAGCTACATTGCCATCTCGCACGCCACGCACGAGTCCATGCCGCTCGAGGCCGTCAAGAAAGGGGAGGAGATATACTCCCGCACTACCAATCCGGCCAGAGCCCGCTCGCGCTCTGAGATCGAGAGGTTCTTCGACGGGCTAGCGCTGGTTGAGCCTGGGGTAGTATATGCCCCGCTGTGGCGCCCCGAGACCCCCAGCGACCTGCTGGTGGATCAGCCGGAGCGCTCCCAGAGCCTAGTCGGAGTGGGGCTCAAGACGGTGTAAATCAAGGTGTGGGGGGGTGAGAAGGCATGAAGCGTGAGGAGAGGTCCCAGCTACTCCGAATACTCCACGCCCGTAAAGACGCCATCGCGAGTGACTGGCGGAAGGCGATAGCTGGAACCGGTCTCTCGCCGTACACCGCCGCCGAGACACAGGCTCAGATGGTGGATATGACCGAACAGGTCATATCCGCGCTGCTCGCCGAGCCGTTCGAGCGTTCCGAGGCACGGGAGATAGGTGCTGCCCTGGTACGCCTGCGCTACACTCAACCGGAGGCCCTGGGCAGCACCCAGCAAGCCTTAGCCCAGGAGCTCGTGGAGGCGTTGCCTCCCGGCTGGGTGTCGGCACTCCGTCCGCGGCTGGTTGCGCTGCTAGGCGAGATAGCTACTGGGTTCTGTGCGGAGCTGCGGGAGATGATCTTCGCCGAGCAGGAGTACATCCGCCGGGCTCTGATTCGCGAGCGTGACCGCGCGGAGGCGGATTTGCGCCGGGCCGAGATCGGCCTGTCCTTCACGGGCCAGGAGCGGGCTCTCCTCCAGATGCTGGCGCGGGGCTGGGATAACGCACGCATCGCGAAGGAACTTGAGATCTCCGACCAGACGGTGCGCAACTACGCCTTCCGCATCTATCGCAAGTTGGGAGTTCACTCGCGTGCCGAGGCGGTCATATGGGCCAGGGAGCACGAGCTGGGCGGGGATTGAGTACGGGAATAACTATGGATTGGTTACTGGCGTGCCTATCTCTACTCCTGGTCAGCGTTGTACCTTATGGTCACCGGACAGGTTGGTTCGGTATTGTTAGACCCTCAAGCAGGGGAAGGGAGAGAGACGATGGCTATCATTGAGGAGAGCCTAGCTACGGCAAGGAGAGGGAAAGTCGGAAGGGTAAATGTAGAGCTCTTTGCCACGAACTTGCACAATCCCACGCACATGGAATGGACCCCAGACGGGCGGCTGCTTGTCTCCGAACACACCGCCGGTCGAGTAAAGGACATCACGGCAGGCGGGGATATGCGAGACGCAAAGCCTTTCGCTTACGGATTGAGGGGGCCGTCCTCCATACTGCCACTCGGAGATCGGCTCCTGATAAGCGAGACGTGGTCGGACTGCGTCACCGACATCACAAGCGGCGGGGACGCATCTGGTGCCGGGCGCTATGCAACCGAGCTCTCATCCCCTTACAGCCTCTCTGCACTGCCGCCCAACGACGGGGCCGAACAGCGCGTCTTCGTCAGCGAGAGGTTCGGACGATTCCGAGGCCAGATCACTGAGATCACTGGCGGAGGAGTGAGGAGCGATTTCAAGCCCTACATCACGGATGTGCCCGTGCGCACAACTGTACCGGGCAGGGCCCCGATAGAGTTTTGGCCCGACAAGTGGGAGTTCTACTCCTCGGCCGTGTGCGAGGACGCACCTTGGCACACGGTATATCAGGGCGCGCTCTATTTCGAGGTCGCGCATCTGGGACAGATCATCAGAGCGCCCGAGGACGGAGGGGTCCACGCCGAACTGGAGGATCGGGGCTGCATAGTTGCCTGGGGCCTGGACCGCATAGGTGGGATGAAGGAACACCCGTACGATGGTCGCATCTACGCGGTTCAGCCGGAGCGTGGCAATATCGTGGCTGTCGACCCGTCCGATAAGAGGAACTACTGCTTCGATCCACCAGTAGTGCAGGGCTTCAAGTCCCCATCGTGCGCGCGTTTCGGTAACGACGGCGAGACGATGTACGTCTGCGACTCGGGCCACGGCGTGATCTGGAAGGTCACCAACTTCCTGTAGGTCCAGCTTGTACACCCAGCTATTTCTACAGACTGGGGGGATGCCAGAGGGCACTGGAAGGGTGCCCTCTGGCCGTATTCCCATCTGGATACGTCTCTGTTGGTAACTAGCAACGACGTAAGGGGATGGCTGGACCGTCCCATCCCCTTGCTCCTACGAGTCTTGCCGCGCGTGGGCTGGGGACGCACCAGTGTCTTCGCTGGTCTAGTCATTTTCCAGGGATTGCTGCCGATAGCCTTCATCGTCGCTACGGGCACTCTGGTGGGGGCGGTACCGGAAGTTGCGGTGAATGGCTTCGGATCGCGCGCGGGCCACCGATTCCTGGCCGCACTTGTGACATTGGCGGCGCTGTACACCGCCCAGCAAGTGCTCGGTCCAGTGCGTCAGGCGTTGGAGAACTTGCTGGGATCACGGCTAAACATCGTGATGCGTGAACGGATAATGACCGCTGCCACGGAACCTCCAGGGATCGCCCATCTTGAGGATCCCGACGTATCGGACGAGTTCGAGTTGGCAAGGGGAGTTGGTCAGCAAAGGCGGCTGGACCCGAGAGTCGTGTGGGCGTTGGGGCAGATACTCTCGTCACGTATCCAAGGGGCTATTGCGGTCCTGATACTCGCGGGATTCCAGTGGTGGGCACCATTACCTCTGATCATCGCTCACAGCGTGAACTACGTCTGGCATGACCGCCAAGCGGCAACCCTAGTTAGGCGTCGCGAGCTATCTACAGCCTCCCTGCGCCGGGCGCGGTACTTCCGGGACCTAGCGCTAGGTCCCGGGGCTGCGAAGGAGATCCGGGTGTTCGGGCTCGCACCTTGGGTGCTTGGGCGGTTCGGCTCCGAATGGCTCCGGGGAATGAGCGAGATCTGGGCGCAGAGACAGCGGAGTCGGTGGTGGATGGCATCCGCGATAGGTTCGCTTGCCGCATCGTATGGGATCGTTTTCTTGGCCTTGGGGATCGCGGGGGCTCGTGGAGATGTCGGCCTGATGGCCCTTACAATATTCGCCCAGGCGGCGATCAACACGGAGGCGCTCAGTTACTTGGGGGAGCCTGAGCGCATACTCAGTTTCAGCGCCTCGCCCATACTCCATGCCCTTAGGCTAGAGCACAGGATACACCGAGGCGAAGCGGAACTGCCAGGCACGAGATCGGCGGGTGCGCTGCCACAGGAGGGGATACGCTTCGATAACGTACACTTCCGGTACCCCAAGGCGTCCCAAGAGGTCCTCGACGGGCTTGACCTGTTCATCCCCGCTGGGCACTCGCTCGCGATCGTCGGAGAGAACGGCGCTGGGAAGACTACGCTCGTCAAGCTGCTATGCCGCCTGTACGACCCGACTTCCGGAAGCATCACCATAGACGGGATAGATATGCGCGAGTTCGCCCCGGACTCTTGGCGCAGTAGACTAGGCGTAGTTTTTCAGGACTTCGTCCGATACGAGCTCCCGGCCAGGGAAAACGTTGGGTTCGGGCGGTTGGAGCTCCTGGGCGATGAGGAAGCCCTCACCAAAGCGGCAAGATCTGTCAGCGCTTGGGACCTAGTATCACACCTGCTGAGAGGCTGGGACACGCCGCTGTCCCGTGCCTACAGGAACGGCGCTGACCTGTCTGGAGGGCAGTGGCAGAAGATAGCCCTGGCGCGAGCCCTGCTGGCGGCTCAAGGAGGTGCCGGGGTATTGGTGCTCGATGAGCCGACCGCTAACCTCGACGTGCGAGCAGAAGCTGAGCTGTTCGACCGGATACTGGAGCTCACACGGGATGTCACCACGATCCTCATCTCGCACCGCTTCTCCTCGGTGAGGCGAGCTGATCGTATAGCGGTGCTATCGGGCGGGCGGATCGTGGAGGAGGGCACGCACGATGAGCTCCTCGCAGCTGGCGGCCTGTACGCGCGAATGTTTGGCTTGCAGGCTACGCCATTTCGGGAGGTAGAGGGTGGCTGAGAACGTACGTGAAGGTAACGTACGCACATCTGCCCGCGCTCTGTGGACACTACTGACCGCGGCCTTCCGGGCGGACCCTCGGGATGCAACGTTGACGCTCCTGCTCGATGCCCTGCGCGCGATCACCAGCCCTCTGTACGGTTTGTGGCTAAAGTTCTTGGTAGATACAACCACACGCCATGACATAGGGCTCGCAGTCATTGGTGCGTTAGGCATGGCTGCCTCCGCTGGGATACCGTGGCTGGCCGGGGGGGCAGCTTCCCGCACCCGCCTCGTGCTGGAAGAGCGCGTAGGCTTCTACCTTGAGCGTACTCTCGCGGAGATCTCCGCTGATCTACCCGGACTCGAGCACCAGGAGCGTCCCGAGTACCTGGACAAGCTGTATCTAATACAGCAGCAGCAAGGGACTTTGGGCAGCGCGGTAGGTTCGGTGGTACTGATCGTCGGGGTGCTAATCCAGACAGCTACCGTGCTAGTGCTGCTGAGCAGCATCCATGGTCTGCTACTCTTACTGCCACTACTCGGCGTGCCGACCCTTTTCGCCGAGCAGGCATGGCAGCGTAGGCTGGGAAAGGCCGAGGAGGAGTCCGCCGAGACCGAACGGCTAGCTGTACACCTGGAAACCTTGACCACGACCGCTGCCTCTGCCAAGGAGCTACGAGTATTCCGACTCCAGGATGAGATGTTGCGTCGGCACAGCGCTGCCCTCGCAGACGCGCATGATAAAAGGGCTGAGGCGCAGTGGAAGGGGATAGCCTGGCCTTTGGGGGCTTGGGTCCTGTTCGCGATCGGGTTCGCTGGCGCGGTCGCCTTCGTCGCATGGAGGGCAAGCCAGGGTCTGGCGACCGTTGGAGACGTCGTGCTCGCCATATCGCTCGCTGGGTCGGCTCGGATCTCGATCTCCAACGTTATCAGGACTGTATCCCGGGCGCTACACCTTCTGCGCGCCGCTGAGCGTTTGCTCTGGCTGACGGATTACTCCAAGCAGGCCAGTGGCTCTCGCAAGCCGACCTCACCGGTCCCATCGCGCATCCGGGAGGGTATAGCGTTTGAGCACGTGAGCTTCCGATACCCTGGGACGGATAGGCCGGTACTCGAAGACGTCTCGCTGTGTATCCCCGCCGGATCGGTCGTGGCGCTGGTGGGGGAGAACGGCGCTGGGAAGACTACGCTCCTCAAGCTGCTATGTCGTTTCTACGAACCGGACACAGGGAGTATAACAGTAGACGGAGTGGACCTGCGCGAGTTCGATCCCAACGAATGGCGAGGGAGGATTTCTGGTGCTTTCCAGGACTTTCATCGGTTCGAGCTCCGGGCCCGCGAGGCGGTAGGGATCGGGCACATACAACGATTGGACGACCTTCGGGCGGTGGTAGATGCGCTGGACAGGGCAGGAGCTGGCGACCTGCCAGCAAAGCTGCCACAAGGACTGGAGACGCAGCTTGGTCGCGGCTGGGAAGACGGCGTCGACCTGTCCACGGGTCAGTGGCAGAAGATAGCCCTGGGCAGGGCACTTATGAGGGAGATGCCATTGCTGCTGATCCTCGACGAGCCCACCGCCTCCCTGGATGTCGCGACCGAGTACTCACTGTTCGAGCAAATGAGCCAAGCCGCCCGGCAGAGCCGTGAGCGGGGTGCCATCACCCTGCTGGTATCCCATCGCTTCTCCACTGTACGGATGGCCGATCGTATAATTGTGCTTTCTGGCGGCCACATCGTGGAAGAAGGCACACACACTGAGCTTATCGCTCGGCAGGGATTGTATTCCGAGCTCTACAACCTCCAGGCAGAATCTTACAGGTAATCCAGGGCGGCCGACGCCTAAGCTTTCGGTAGAGCTGCCATACGGGCACCCTCCTACCTTCCCTTACAGTAGCCTCAAGCACACGATCTCCCTCTGCTATAGAGTTGGCGGTATCGCGTGCGACCTGGCGACGCCGCGATGGGCCGAGGCAGATCACCCGCGATCTCAAACAGCCTATCCATCTCCTCAGCTCGCATCGCTCAGCCCTCGCGCAACTCGGATGCCTGCTCGACGAACCTCAGCTTCTTGAGCGCCCCCTGCTCGATCTGCGCGGCCGTGGAGCGATGAGGGCGGGGACGAACGCCTCCATCGCCAAGGTCCCGGACCGTCCGATCACCCAGACCTGGTCCAGGTACTTCTACGAGCACCCAAGCATCTATACCGAAGTGGATGGGCTGATCTATCTGGGCGCGCACAACGACGAGGAGGTACTGGCGCTCTGTGAGCGCGCCGGGAGTGCCCTGGAGTCTCCGCCGGAGCGGACAGCCAGCCTGAGCGACCCGGAGCTCCGGACCGCGATCCTCGAGACCGCGTACGACAGCGGCCTGATCGTCGAGTATCCCGCGGCGGACGTCGGGGGGCCGGGATGAGTGCACTCGATGGCCGGCCCCATCCTTAACCCAATCGCCCGAGCCTCAGTATAATCTCTGTACGGACAGGAACAGAATCGAGAGGAGGGCTGTGGCCGATGACCGCCGGTGAGCGCATCCGGCTCACGCGGTACGCCGCCTGCGCCGGTTGAGCGGCGAAGATGGGCCCCGAGGCCCTGGCGCACGTGCTGCGCCCCTTCGCCGCCAAGAGCCATCCGAACCTGATCGTCGGTCTCGAGACCGCCGATGACGCTGCCGTGTACCGCCTGAACCACAACCAGGCGGTGGTACAGACGCTCGACTTCTTCCCGCCGATAGTGGACGACCCGTACGAGTTCGGCGCGATCACCGCCGCGAACGCGCTCAGCGACGTGTACGCGATGGGCGGACGGCCGCTGTTCGCCCTGAACATCGCCGCCTGGCCGGACGACCTCCCGCTCGAGCTGCTCTCCGAGATATTCCGCGGAGGGCAGGAGAAGGTCGAGGAGGCTGGGGCGGTGGTCGCGGGAGGCCACACCGTCTCGGACGAGGGGCCGAAGTACGGGCTGTGCGTGACCGGGGTGGTGCACCCCGAGCGCGTGCTCACGAAGGGCGGTGCGCAGCCGGGCGACCTGCTCGTGCTCACGAAGGCGCTCGGCACCGGTGTGATCACGACCGCGCTCAAGGCCGGGCGCGCAGCGCCGGACCATGTCGAAGGAGCAGTCCGGAGCATGCTCGCGCTCAACCGGTGGCCCTCGACGATCGCGAGGGAGGCGGGGGTGAGGGCGGTCACGGACGTCACCGGGTTCGGTCTGGCAGGCCACGCATACGAGATGGCTCTGGCAGCCAGCGTGCGGTTTCGCATCCGGGCCGGCACCCTGCCTGCGCTCCCCGGGGCTCTCGAGTACATCCGCGGGGGGTTCCTGCCCGGCGGGCTCGAGCGCAACCGCGAGTACTTCTCCTCGGGCGAGGAGCCTCGGGTGAGCTGGGAGCCGGGCGTGCCGGAGCAGCTGGTCACGCTCGCGCTCGACCCGCAGACCTCCGGCGGGCTGCTGATGGCCGTGCCCGAGAGGCTGCTGCCGGAGGTGGTCGCGCGCTCCGCTCAGCACGATCAGCACGTCTGGGTGATCGGCTCCGTCGAGGAGGGCAGCGGCGTCCTCCTCACCGCCTCATGACCCGCCCCACTGTCGGTCGTGACGACGATGGGGGCAGCTCAGGAGAGGTCGGATGATCCCAATCATGAGGCGGGTTATGGTCTCATCGTTCACGCGCCGGGTGGTTGAGAGGGGCACGCCGGAACTCATACCCAGGGGACACTCAACCTCACTGTCGGACTCCTGTGAGGGGGCAAGGGACGAGCTGGGAGGACCGGTTCTGAGGCTCGATCCTGATTGCGCGCAACTGCAGTCCCGCGATATATTTGTGCCTATGCAGGACTGGCGAAGGCTCATATCCGTGGACCCCGAGGTCTGCCACGGCAAGGCGCGTATCAAGGACACGAGAGTGCCCGTCTCCATCGTGCTCGACAACCTGGCAGATGGGCTGAGCCCCGAGGAGGTGGTCCGAAGCTACCCCTCGCTCACTCTCGAGGGAGTGAGGGCGGCTCTGGCGTACGCCGCAGAGATCACCCGCGAGCAGGTGGTGAGCCTGCCCTGAGACTCAAGCTCGACGAGAACCTGCCCTGGGAGGCCGTCGACCTGTTGAGAAGGGCGGGGCACGACGCGCTCTCCGCCCTCGAAGAGTTCCCCGCGGGCACGCCCGATCCAGACTTGATCTCGGCTTGCACTGGGGAGTGGCGGGTGCTGGTGACCTGCGACCTCGACTTCTCCGACATCCGCGCCTACCCGCCCTCTGAGCACGCCGGGATCGTGGTGCTGCGCATCCCCAGGCAGAGCACGCCGCGCGTGCTCGCCGCCCTCTCGAGGCTCGTCCCCGTGCTGTCCTCGGCCACCCTTGAGGGCAGCCTGTGGATCGTCGAGGAGGAGCGGATCAGGATCCTGATTCACGCCAGTATAATCCGCAGTAGTCCCCACGGGGGCGGCCTCGATGGGGGTGGAGCTGGGATCCTGATTCACGCTAGTATCATCAGTAGGGGTGTCGAGGGGGTGGGAGATGAGATACGCTCTGATCGCGCTCTCGGCGGCCGTCGCAGCCTTCGCGCTCGTCATCGGCCTTGCGAGCCGCCATCCGGACGTCAGGACAGGTAGCGCAGCAGCCCTGCCGACCGTGCCTCTGCCGACCGTGATATCCCTTCCCACGGTGCACGTGACCTGGGTTCCCACGAACGAGGTGGTCACGACCAGGTCTCAGGCCATCGAGACAGCTACCTCCACCGCGGCGCTTATGTACGAGAAGCATCCGGTGCTGATAGATGCGCTGCTCACGACTCAGGCGGGGGCGAGGGATAAGCTGAGAGGCCCCGACGGCAGGGAAGATGGTCCCAGCGCGAGCGCCACCGGATTGCCGGACAACGCCGCTGTGTGGCTGGTGAGGATGAGGGGCAGCTTCCTGCCTCCGGAGTGGCCCTCGACCGACCCCAGGCTCACCCCGACCCCGACGAAGGGCTGGATGTTCGTCGTGATCAACGGTGCGGATGGCCAGATCGTAGGTTACGGGTACGTGCCCGAGGGCTACTCTCTGAGATAGAGCCCTCTATACGGGCTTGAACGCCTCGAAGGGTTGGTGGCAGGTGTTGCAGTAGTGGATGGAGCGGCAGAGGGTCGGGCCGAACGCGTTCTCGATCCGAGTGTCGTGCCTCGCCAGCCTTCCTCGTGGACCTCGGAATGACGGGAGGCGGGCCACACCTGGTGCGGCCCGCCTCGTGCGACGCTTCGGCTGTGCCGGGGTGCCGTCTAGATGAAGAGGGGCGCGAGCACGAGCGTGATCGTCGCGAGCATCTTGATGAGCACGTGCAGGGAGGGGCCCGCTGTGTCCTTGAACGGGTCGCCCACCGTGTCGCCCACCACCGCCGCGGCGTGGGTCTCCGTGCCCTTCTTGATCGGTCTGCCCTCCTCGTCGAGCAGCTCGCCCGCCTCGATCAGTTTCTTCGCGTTGTCCCAGGCACCGCCACCGTTGTTCATGACCAGCGCCATCAGGATGCCTGCCATCGTGCCGACCATCAGCAGGGCGGCTGCGGCCTCGCCCTTGAGGACGATGCCGACGAGTACGGGCGTCGCGACGGCTACCACGCCCGGGAAGATCATCTCGCGCAGCGCGGCGCGCGTGCTGATGTCCACCGCCCGCGCGTAGTTCGGCTTCACGGTGCCCTTCATGATGCCCGGCTCCTCGCGGAACTGCCGCCTGACCTCCTCGATCATGTCGCCTGCGGCGCGGCCGACTGCGCGGATCGCGAGCGAGCTGAACAGGAAGACGAGGGTCGCGCCCAGGAACGCGCCGATCCACACGGGGATCTTCGAGATGTCCACGGTCCTGATGTGGGCGTCCGTGAGATACGCGGAGAACAGCAGGAACGCCGCGAGCGAGGCTGAGCCGATGGCGTAGCCCTTCGTCAGGGCCTTCGTGGTGTTGCCCACCGCGTCCAGCGCGTCGGTGCGCTCGCGCACCTCCTCGGGCTGCTCGCTCATCTCGGTCACGCCGCCCGCGTTGTCCGTGATCGGGCCGAAGATGTCCATCGCGAGCACGTAGGACGCGGACATCAGCATGCCCATCGTGGCGACGGCCGTGCCGTACACCCCGTTCGTGAACGCGCTCTGCGCCAGGTGGGTCTGTGTGCCGAAGAAGTACGAGGCGCCAAGAGCGCAGGAGATCACGATCGCGGGGATCGCCGTGTTCTCGAAGCCGATCGCTAGGCCGGAGATGATCGTGGTCGCCGGGCCGGTCTTCGACGCCTGCGCGATGGACTTCACCGGCCTGAATGGTGTGCCCGTGTAGTACTGGGTGAGCACCAGGAACGCCACGGACATCAGGATGCCCACGAGCCCCGCCAGGAAGAGCCACCACTCGCCCCGGAGCAGCCACACGACCGCGACGAACATCCCGATCACGTTGATCGCCGCGGTGACGATGAACCCCCGGCTGAGCGAGCCCATTACGTTCGGCGTCGAGCCCGGCCGCACGCTCAGCACTCCGATCATCGAGGCGATCAGGCCGAACGCGCCGACCACAAGAGAGAACAGGATGTACGCCGGGTTGTGCGCCCCGGTCGCCAGGAAGATCGCGACGCCGAGGATCATCGCGCCGATGTTCTCGGCGGCCGTGGACTCGAACAGGTCCGCGCCGCGTCCCGCGCAGTCGCCGACGTTGTCGCCCACGAGGTCGGCGATCACGGCGGCGTTGCGGGGGTCGTCCTCAGGAATGCCCGCCTCGACCTTGCCGACGAGGTCGGCGCCCACATCGGCCGCCTTCGTGTAGATGCCTCCGCCCAGCTGCGCGAACAGTGCGACGAACGAGGCGCCGAAGCCGAAGCCCACTATCAGGAACGGCGCGCGCTCGGGATGGCCGAAGCCGTCGTACGCGTAGAAGATCAGCCCCACGCCCATGATCGAGAGGGCGATGATGAGGAACGCGCCGGCCGAGCCGCCCCGGAGCGCGACCTTCAGCGCGTCGCCCAGGCTGCGCCTGGCAGCAGCGGCGGTGCGGATGTTCGAGCGCACCGCGACGAGCATGCCGATGTAGCCGGAGAGCCCCGAGGCGAACGCGCCCACGAGGAACGCCACCGCGGTCATCCAGCCCGCCTGAAACGGCGGCAGATGCATCGTCGCCGCGCCGAGCCACGCGATCAGCAGACCGATGACGATCGCGACGATCACCGCGATCATCGCGATCGTTCGGTACTGCCGGTTCAGGTACGCGAGGGCCGCCTCGTAGATCACGTCCGCGATCGCCTTCATCTCGGGCGTGCCGGTGTCCCGGCTGAACACGTACCGCGCCATGACGAACGCGAACGCCACCGCCAGGATCCCCGCGCCGAAGATCACGATGGGCCACAAGACTTCGTTCACTGCTGTCCACCTCTATTCCAGGTTACTGAGATCGTCACCATCTCCCCCAGCTGGCCGCGCTCGGCAGGCGGATTCCTGCCTGCTCGGAACGGACGCCTGAAGCGGGAGGGGGACGACGGCTCGGTTGGTTGACCAGATTCTACCACAGAGACATAACGTCTGACGCCTGCGACCGGGGTCTGTCGGACGGTCAGTAGCTCATCCACCACTCCTGTCGCTCCGGATGACACGGACGTGGACGGGCACGGTGCACCACGCCCGCAGCGGGGCACCGCCCGAGGTCGCGGCAGCGATCCCGGCCGTCATGCCGCTGCCGCCTCCTGCCTGCTACCAAAGAGCCTCCTCAGCCCGCCTGTCAGCTCGCCGTTCTCCCACACGACGAGCAGCAGGCTTGCGTTGAAGATCGAGCTGTAGGTGCCGCTGAAGATGCCGATGAGCAGCGCGAGCACGAAGTCGCGCACCGTCACGCCGCCGAAGAAGTACAGCGCGGCGAGGGTGATCAGCACGGTCATCGAGGTGTTCACCGAGCGCACGAGCGTCTGGATCAGGCTGTAGTTCACGATCCGGTCGAAGCGCTCCCCCAGCTTCTTGAGCTGGTTCTCCCGTATCCGGTCGAACACGACGATGGTGTCGTGGACCGAGAAGCCGATCACCGTGAGCAGCGCGGTCACGAAGAGCGCGTCCACCTCCGTGCCGAAGAAGTGGCCGAGGATCGAGAAGATGCCCACCACGATCAGCACGTCGTGCAGCATCGCCACGATCGCACAGATGCCGTAGCGCCACGGGTGGTCCACCTTGCGGAAGGCGAACGCGATGTACAGCAGGATGCCCAGCGCCGCGACCCCTACCGCGATGATCGCCCGGTTCTCGATCTCCGTGCCGACCGAGGGGCCGATGTCCTGGTACTGGTACTCCTTGTACGGGCCGAACCGCTGCTCGAGGGCGCTCGCGATCTTCTTCTGCTCGGAAGAGCCCTGCTTGATCGGCGGCAGACGCATCGAGACACCATTGGTCATCTCGCCCTGGGGAGCCCGACCGCGCGGGCTGAAGCTCTGGACGAACGGGTTCTGGTACCCCTCCTGGATCAGCACGGCGCGGACCTGGTGGATGTTCACCGGCCGCTCGAAGCTCACCTGCCACAGGGTCCCGCCCGTGAAGTCTATCCCCAGGTTCAGCCCGAACAGGATGAGGGAGATGACTCCCGGCACGATGATCGCCAGAGAGAACGCGAAGAACGCGTATCGCCACTTAACGAAGTCTACCAACGGTCACCGGCTCCTGACTCTGCCTTCTCACCTCGGGCGAGTTCCGCCCAGCGCCGTGCCCGCCCGAGGGCTGCCCGACATGCCGCCCACCTGGTCCTTGTTCACTCCCCACAGCCAGATCCTGCGGATGCCCGGCAGCGCGACGACCACCTGCAGGAGCGTTCGGGTCACCATGATCGCCGAGAACATGCTGACGAGCACGCCGATGGCGAGGGTGAACGCGAAGCCCTGTATGATGCTCGCGCCGAAGTGCGAGCCGAACCAGATAAGGATCGCACACGTGATCAGCGTGGACACGTTGCTGTCGCGGATCGAGGGCCAGGCGTTCCGGAAGCCCATGTCCACCGACTGCAGCAGCCCCCGACCCCTCCGCAGCTCCTCCTTCATCCTGGAGAAGATCAGCACGTTCGCGTCGACCGCCATGCCGACCGACAGCACGAACCCCGCGATGCCGGCGAGCGTGAGCGTCACGGGTATGAGCTTGAAGGTCGCGAACACGATCGAGCCGTACACCCCGAGCGCGATCACCGAGACCAGGCCGGGCAGGCGATAAAACAGGATCATGAACAGCGCCACCGCGATCACCCCGATAGCGCCCGCGGTGATGCTCCGGCTGACGGAGTCCGCGCCGAGCGTCGAGCCGACGTTGTTCGAGCTTGCGACCCTCAGGGGCACGGGCAGCGCGCCGTAGCGGAGCTGCACCGCCAGGCTCTGTGCCTCCGCCTGGCTCACGCCGGTGATCTCGCCGTTGCCCTGCGTGATCGGGCTCTTGATCTGGGGGGAGCTGATCACGCGCTTGTCGAGCACGATCGTCAGGTACTGGCCCACGTGGGAGGACGTGTAGTCGGCGAACTTCTTGGCGCCGTCGCTCGTCAGAGTGAACTCGACGACCGGCGCGTTCGTCTGCGGGTCGAACCCGGGGTTGGCGCTCTTGATGTCCTTCCCGGTGAGGATCGTCCGGTACACGGGCCCGTTCGCACTCTGGCCCGAACTGCCCGAGCCGGTCTGCCCCACAGCCGGTGCCTTGGTCGCGGCGGGGGTCGTCGTCGCGGATGGGCCGGGGGTGGAGCGCGGCTTGAGCCCCGCCTTGCCCGCGGCCGTGGAACTCGGCTGCGGGGTGGTCGTTGCGGCCGGCGTCGTGGACGCGCTCGGGTTGGCGGAGCTGGCGGGTCCGAGGGTCGTGTTCACGAGCGTGCCGGGCGCGAGCGACTGCGTGCCCGTGTCGACGAACTCGAGCAGTCCGGTGCCCTGCAGGGTCTTGATCGCCTGATCGGGGTCCTTGATGCCCGGGAGCTCGACCACGATGTAATCCGAGCCCTGGGTCTGGACGAGCGGCTCGGAGACGCCGAGGCCGTTCACGCGGTTCTCGACGATCTGCTTCAGGTCGTTCATCACCTGGTCGTTGACGTGCTGCCCCTTCGCGGGGGCGGCCTTCAGGAGCACCTGCAGCCCTCCCTGCAGGTCGAGCCCCTCGACCAGTCGAGCCTGCCGGCCGAGGACGTTGCGCTCTCCGGGGAGCGCGATCCACACGGCCACCGCCGTGAGCACGGCGATGGCCAGTAGCGCGTACAGCGTGGATCGTCGCATCGAGACTCCTCGTAAAACCGTCAGAAAGGCGGAGGCGATACCTCCGCCTGTAATGTGGGTGCGTGCGGCTATGAATACTGGTCAGGTGATTATAGTTACGCGCCGGGCAAACTGTCAAACCGCGCCCGCCCCCTCGGGGCTGGTTATAATGTTGCGAAGCGACCCGTCGGGCCGCGTCCGTCCCCACGACGCGAGCGGCGCGCATCTGCGCCTCGGGCCAGAGGTCCTTCGCTCCCGCAGATTTTGAGTTGAGCAAGGAGATGGACTTGACACTGCTCTGGATACTTCGGATCGCGCTGTACCTGCAGCTCGTGCTGGGCGCGTGGGGGTTCTCCGGCAGGTTCACCGGAAGCTATCCCCCGAAGATGATCTGGGACTGGCACATCCTGCTCGCGGTGGTGATCGTGGTGCTCGCGCTCGTCGCGCTGCGCCCGCTCACGAAAGTGCCGAACAGCGGCGCGCGGGTCGCGGCCCGCTTCATGCCTCTGCTGCCGTTCGTGTTCGGGCTCGGGTTCCTGTTCGGGGTGATCGGCGGCACTCCGCTCGTCGTCGTGCACATCGCGCTCGCGCTGATCACCATCGGGCTCGTGGAGGCAGCGGCCGGACAGCAGCGCCGCGCCCTCGCGGCGCCATAGGGGCTTCGAAGGTACTTCCGGGGGTGGCCGGGTGGGGTGCTCGCAGCAGGAACCGCCCGTATCACTCCCGGGCGCGCCCGAGGGCCGCGAGCACCCTCTCGGCGACCTCCGGCGCGGAGAGGCCGTCCGTCTCCACCTGGACGTGGGCGAGCGAGTAGTACCGCTCCCGCTCCCGCAGCAGCACCTTCAGCCGCGCGGCGGGTGCGCCGCCCGAGAGCAGCGGCCGCTCCTCGGAGCCCTGCTGCAGGGCGAGGCGCCGGGCGAGCTCCTCGGGGTCGGCCCGGAGCCACACGACCGTCGCACGGCTCCAGATGAGCTCACGGTTCCGCTCCGACACCACCGCTCCCCCGCCCAGCGAGATCACGGCGGGCGGCCCCGCGAGCGCCCGGGCGACCTGCTCAGCCTCGAGCCTGCGGAACTCCTCCTCCCCGTGGCGCGAGAAGATCCGGTGTATCTCCATCCCGGCCGCGCGCTCGACCTCCCTGTCGGTGTCCACGAACGGCAGGCCGAGCGCCCCGGCGAGGAGCAAGCCTACGCTGCTCTTGCCGCTGCCGCTCAGCCCGATGAGGGCCAGGTGTCCGGCTGTCTTCGGCATCTTCTCCATACTTTGCCAGCATTCGGAAGGTGATTGTACAATACTTGGTAGCCGGGCCGGGGTGGCGGAATCGGCAGACGCCGCCGACTTAAAATCGGCTGACCGTGAGGTCGTGGGGGTTCGAGTCCCCCCCTCGGCACCGCTGCCGAAACCCGGTACGCCGGGGGAACCGGAGATGGCATGAGCGAAGCCTCGACCCGTCGGAAGCGCGGGGACCGTCCCGGGTGGCTCGGCCGCCTCAGCATCTGGGCGCTGCCCGCGTGGACCTATCTCCTCGCCGTCTGCCTCTTCGTCGTCGGCATTGCGGCCTGGATGTTTGTCCGAGCGGGCTTCATAGGTCCCGAGGTCATACTCGTCGGCCTGCTGCTCGTCGCGCTCCTCCTGGGCAGGGTCATCAGGTTCCTTCGGGACTGGCTCCCGTTCGTGGTGATTCTCTTCGGCTGGCAGATGCTGCGGGGGTACGCCGACAACGCCGCACAGGGAGGCGGCTTCCCTCTGCGCATCACGGAGATGATCCACTGGGACGAGTGGCTGTTCGGCGGCCACATCCCCGCGATCTGGCTCCAGGATCACCTGTACACGCCCGGCCACCTCCACTGGTACGACCTCGCGACCACGTTCTTCTGGGCGTTCCACTTCGTGCTCCCGCTGATGTTCGGCTTCCTCCTCTGGATGCGGGACCGGAGGATATACCTGCGCTTCGCGCTCTGTGTCGTCGTGGTGTCGTTCGCGGGCTTCGCCACCTACGTGCTGTTCCCCGCGGCCCCTCCCTGGTACGCCTCCGACGCGGGCTACATCCCGCCGGTGCACCTGATACGTGCCGAGGTGCTTGGCCACCTCGGCGCCGATTCCAGGCGCAACCTCTCGTGGCTGATGTCCCACGGCAGCCCCGATAATGTCGCCGCGATGCCCTCGCTGCACGCCGCCTACCCGACGATGGTGTTCTGGTTCGCCCTGCGCTACTGGCGGAAGCTGACTCCCCTCGCCGTGATGTACTGCCTGGGGCTGTGGTTCAGCGTGGTCTACATCGGCGACCACTACGTGGTGGACGTGCTCGCCGGGGTCATATACGCGACCTCGACGTTCTTCCTCGTGCACTTCGTGTTCAGGCTGCTCGCCCGGGTGTTGCGCGATCCGGCAGCTTGACGTACAATGCGGCACGGCCGGGGGTGCGGCTCAGCAAACGGTTTCTTGACACCTTCGCGCCCGCGGCTATAATGCAACCATAAATCTCGACCGGTCCCCGGCGTCTGCTCGCAGGACCGCACACCAGAGATATCGGCAGGGGGTGATCGAAGGCTCATAGAGTACCATCAGACCGTGGGCGGGGCCCACGATGATCCCGGGTAGGTGTACCTCTGATTCAGCCTATCAATCTCAGGAGGATCAAGCTCGTGAAGGTACTTCAGCAGCTGAGCTCGCGTCTGTCGGTGCTGGCTGCGCTCGTGCTGATCGGCGGCGTGCTGCTCGCGGCCTGTGGCGCGGGCGGCGGTGGCGGAGGCCAGACGCCCGGCACGACCGGCAACGCGACCAAGCCGACGACCGCCAATACCCCGTCGGGCGGGACGACCGCTGTGACCACCAAGCCCACTCAGGCCCCACAGACGACGGCGGCCGCGCAGACACCGTCCGCGGGTCAGACGCCGTCAGCCACGACGACTGCTTCGCCGTCCGCCGGCCCCACCGGCACGGTCGGCCTGGGCACCACCGTCGAGGGCACGAACCTCGCCCCCGCCCTGATGGGCGGAGGGGCCAGCCAGCCGAACGCCGACCCGAACGCCACGCTCACCCTCAACCTGGGCAACGAGGTCACGACGGTGGACCCACAGGTCGAGTCGTTCGTGAACGAGATCGCCATCTCGTCCAAGATCTTCGCGCCTCTGCTCGCCATCAACCAGCGGAACCAGGTGGCAGCGAACGTCGCGACGAAGATGCAGGTCTCGAAGGACGGCAAGACCTACACCTTCACCCTGCGCGACACCAAGTACACGAAGACCGGCAGGACGGTCACCGCAAGCGACTACGCCTACGCCATCCAGAGGGCGTGCAGCCCCGTGGTCAACGGTAACTACTCCTCGATCCTGTTCGACATCGTCGGCTGTCAGGCATGGCGCACGGCTGATCCATCGAAGACCCCGAAGTCGAAGATGCAGCAGATGCAGACGACGGTGCAGAACTCGATCAAGGCTCTCGATCCGCACACGCTGCAGATCAAGCTCATCGAGCCCGCTGGCTACTTCCCGTACGTGATGGCCACCTGGGTCACGTATCCCACTCCGAAGGAGTCCGTCCAGAAGGGCGGGGCCAACTGGTGGAAGAACGTCGACCTGTACTACGGCAACGGGCCGTTCAAGCTCGTGAGTCACACGAACAAGCAGCAGTGGGTGTTCGAGCGTAACGACGACTACTTCCGCGGCAAGCCCGGGCTCGCGAAGATCGTCTACAAGGAGATCACCTCCTCCCAGACCGAGTTCCTGGCGTACAAGCAGGGACAGTTCGACATCGCCGGTCTGGACTCGACCCTGCTGCCGCAGGTCCTGAGGGATCCGACGCTGAAGTCGCAGCTCCACAGGCAGATCGGCGCTAACACCTTCTACATGGGCTTCGACAACAAGGACAAGCCGTTCAACAACCAGAAGGTGAGGCTCGCCTTCGCCTACGCGCTCGACCGTGAGCGGTACATCAAGCAGATCAGCAACGGCGCCGGAAAGCCCGCCGGCAGCTTCCTGTATCCTGGCATAGCCGGATACCAGACGAAGTTCCAGCAGAAGTACGACCCCGCGAAGGCGAAGCAGCTGCTCGCGCAGGCGGGCTACCCGAACGGGAGGGGCTTTCCGACGCTCGAGCTCAACTACGACAACACGGACCAGTCGGCAAAGCAGCGCGCGATCTTCTGGTCACAGAACCTCAAGAGCGTGCTCAACGTGAACATCACGCCCACGCCGATGGACCCGGCACAGCTGCAGACCTACCTGTCGCAGCGCAGCCCGAAGCTGAAGATCTACCTCCTGGGCTGGATCCAGGACTATCCACATCCTCAGGACTGGCTGTCGCTCGTGTTCGGCAACAACTCGAGCCTGGCTCCCTACGGGTGGAACGATCCTCACTTCAATCAGCTGGTGAACAAGGCGGACAAGCTGCCGATCCAGCAGGCAGCGCCTATCTACCAGCAGGCGGATGCCTACCTGGCACAGCAGGCTCCGGTGGCGTTCTACGTCCACAGTGAGATCCTCGAGCTGATCAAGCCGTACGTGAAGGGCTACGTGAGGTATCCGACTGACCCGATGGACATGACGTGGCAGCCGGAGAAGATCTACGAGACCAAGCACTAGCGCGGTCGCGACGAAGGGGGTGTCCGGAAGGGCATCCCCTTCTTTATGTCCCTCGGATGTGCCGATGAGCCGCACGGTCCCGGGAGACTATGGTAAAGTAGAACGCGGCCCGAGCGTGGAGAGGGACGTCGGCTCGACCCAGTCGCCGGGCGTTGCTTTCCGAGCCGGGCCATCTTTGGGGCTCCCGAGAACGGTGGTATAATTTGCCGCGGTCGAATCATCGCGACGGCTCGCATCACGGGCGGCCTATCCGAGAGCGGACATCTTACAGAGGTTACTGAGGACATGCTTAGGTACATAGCTAACCGGGTGTTGTGGACGATTCCGGTACTGTGGCTGGTGGCGACGGTGACGTTCTTCCTGATGCACGCCGCGCCCGGCAGCCCGTGGGACGCGAAGAACGCGGGCAAGAGGCTGGACCCGGCGCTCGAGGCGTCGTTCAACCGCCAGTACGGTCTGGACAAGCCCCTGATGACGCAGTACGTGATCTACCTCAAGAACGCGGCGCACCTCGACTTCGGGACCTCCTACCAGCAGGAGGGCACGAGCGTGTTCGACGTGATCATGCAGGGCTTTCCCGTCAGCGCGCGCATCGGCGTGCTGGCGCTCGCGCTCGCGGTCGTCCTGGGCGTGCCGACGGGGATAATCGCAGCGCTCAAGCAGAACACCTGGGCGGACTACACCAGCCTGTTCGCGGTGACGATCGGCTACACGCTGCCCTCGTTCGTGCTGGCGATCTTCCTGCTGGTGATATTCGCCGTGGACCTCAGGTGGGTGCCGGTGCTGTGGACCGACTGGCGCAGCTACATCCTGCCCGCCTTCGTGCTGGGCGTGGGCAGCGCCGCGTTCATAGCCAGGCTGGCGAGGGCGAGCATCCTCGAGGTGCTGTCGCAGGACTACGTGAGGACCGCGAGGGCGAAGGGTCTGAAGGAGAGCGTCATCACGATGAGGCACGTCGTGCGCAACGGAATGATCCCCGTCATCACGACCCTCGGCCCCGCGCTGGCGGCCCTGATTACCGGCACGATCATCATCGAGAACGTGTTCGGAGCCCCCGGCATGGGTTACCTGTTCATACAGAGCATCGTCGCCCGGGACTATCCGGTGATTATGGGCACGACGATCTTCTACGCGTTCATCGTGGTGTTGGGCAACCTCGCGGTGGATCTGACCTACGGCATCGTGGATCCCCGCATCAAGACGGGCAGCTAGCCCGGGCCGTCACAGGGGGAAGTACCAAGATGACAGTCGCACGAACGGAACAGATCGGTACCCTTCGCGAGGCGGCGAAGACCAAGCCCCGAGGGTTGTGGTGGGACGCCTGGCGACGCCTGAGGAAGAACAAGATGGCGATCGCCGGGGCCGTCTACGTCGCCATCATGATCGTCGTCGCGATCATCGCTCCCTGGGTCGCTCCGCACAACCCCAACACCATTCCTGTGAACGCCGCCGCGAACACGCCCCCGTTCTGGATGAAGGGGCACGATCCGCGCTTCATTCTCGGCACCGACACCCTCGCCCGCGACGAGCTGAGCCGCCTGCTCTGGGGCTCCCGGGTGAGCATGGTCGTCGGCTTCATCCCGACCGCGATCACCGTGGTCATCGGCACGGTCTACGGCCTGCTCTCGGGCTGGCTCGGAGGCAGATGGGATAATATCCTGATGCGCCTGGTCGACGTCGTGTACGCCTTCCCCTCGTTCCTGTTCTTCATCATCATGCAGGCTTCGCTGCACGACACGTGGTTCGGTCACCTGCTCGGCGGCCTGATCCTCCTGTTCACGGCGTTCGCGATCACCGGCTGGGTGGGCATGGCCAGGCTCATTCGAGGTCAGGTGCTCAGCCTGAAGGAGCAGGAGTTCATCGAGGCGGCCAGGTCCGTCGGGGTGCCGACGTGGCGCGTGCTGCTGAGGCACATCCTGCCGAACACGATGGCCCCGATCATCGTCTCGATCTCGTTCAGCATTCCTTCGTACATCCTCGCGGAGGCTGGGCTGAGCTACCTAGGACTGGGCGTTCAGCCGGACACCCCCAGCTGGGGCTCGATGGTGTTCGACAGCTTCCCGACGATGACCTACCTGCCGATCTTCGTGATCATGCCCTCGGCGCTGATCGCGCTCGTGATGATCGCGTTCACCTTCCTGGGCGACGGCGTCCGCGACGCGCTCGACCCGCAGATGAGCAGGTAGGCCGCACAAGCTCCCGACGGCCTCGGAGAGCGCCGGGCGAGCCGCCCAGCGCTCTCTTTGTATCGGGCTCAGGCCAGGCGTGGCGGCCCCTGACGGATGCGCTCGCGCACGGCCGGGACGTCGTCCATCGCGTCCCACATCGCCTCTGTCCACCAGGTCGCGCCCGCCTCCGCCCACGGGCGCACGATCTCGGCGGCTCGGTGCGGGTCGTCACCGGGAGTCTGCCCCTCGCATACCAAGTCGAAGGGGGTGGAGATCTCCCGGCGTTCCCGGACGAATCCCGCTATCTCCCTCAGGTCGTCGGGCGTGAGCTCGCCGTCGAGCTTCGTCGGGAGCAGCCCGTCGCAGCGCAGTGCCCTGCTCATGGATTTGCGGCTGGGCCACGCCCCCACGACCCAGATCGGTACGCGCGGAGATTGCACGGGTTTCGGGGTGAGCTCGAAGCCCTCGAGCCGGTAGCGCTCCCCGTGGTAGGTCACGGGGCCGTCGCCCCACAACGCGTTCACGACCTCCAGCCCCTCGTCGAGGAGGCTCGCTCGGAGCCTCCGGTCCACCGGCTCGCCGAAGCGGGTGCGCCCCATCTCCCACTCGACCTCACTCACCGCTCCGAGGCCGAGCGGCACGATCAGCCTGCCGCCCGAGAGCTGATCGAGCGAGGCCGCCTCGCGGGCGAACAGCCACGGACGCCGCCAGGCGAGCGGCGACAGGATCGCCCCGATACGCACCCGCTCGGTTCGGATCGCTATCGCCGAGAGCACGACCCACGGGCTGAAGCCCCAGTCGCCGTCCCAGTAGAACACTCCGTCCCAGCCCGCCTCCTCGGCCTCCCGCCCGAGTGCCGCGAAGGTGCTCGCGTCTGGCGCGGAGGGGATTATGAAACCGTATCGCATTCGGTGCTCCTTTCACCCCCACCAGTATGCCCGCTGATACGTGTTGTCCGGGCAGTGGAGTGCCGTCCCGGCACGCTTGTTGATGAGAGCTCGATGTCACCTCAGCAGATGCTCCAGAATCCCCCTCCCCGGATATGTGCCTGGGAGGGAGGCATGTGGTAGCATCGGCACGTACACGACGCAGATCGGTCGGGGGGCGGGAGATGAGCGAGCAGGAGCACGTGATCCGCACTGTGCAGGAGGCGATCAATCGGGGGAGGATGGGCGCGCTGGATCGGGTGGTTTCGAACGATGTGGTGGACCACTCGGCGCTGCCGTTCCAGGCCCCCGGCCTCGAGGGGTTCAAGCAGAGGCTGATAACCCTGTGCCACGCCTATCCGGGGCTCGTGATGAGCGTCGACGAGGTGAGGGTGGAGGGTGAGAAGGTGGAGTGGAGCTGGCACGCGGAGTACCCGGGCGGCCCGGGCCCCTCTTCGAGGCTCGAGGGGCGGAGCGTGGAGCGGATAGTGGACGGCAAGATAGTGGAGCACTGGAGCCGCGCCGAGGTGGGCCTGGAGCTTCAGCCCGCGCACAGCGGGCAGTACTCTCTCGACTCCGGCGTGTGAGCCTTGGAGGACTCGTCCGCTCCCGGATGGCCGGGGCTGCCCGCGAGGTGGACGCCCAGCGATAAGTCGGGCGTGGGCACCTCGCTCAGCAGTCGCGTCTGGTTCACCCTCGGCCACGGCATCCTCGAGGAGGTCTACAACCCCGAGCCCGACCAGGCCGCCACGCGCGACCTCGGCCTGCTCGTGAGCGACGGCCGGGGCTTCTTCTCGGAGGAGAAGCGCCACACAAGGCACGAGATCGCTTACGTCGAGGAGGGCGTGCCCGCGTACTGCCTCACGAACACGTGCGAGCGGGGCAGGTATCGCACCCGGAAGGAGGTGGTCGCCGATCCCCGGCGCGACGTGCTCCTCCAGCGCGTGCGGTTCGAGCCGCTCGAGGGAGAGCTGTCGGACTATCACCTGTACGTCCTGCTCGCGCCGCACCTCGGCAACCATGGGAGCGGCAACACCGCCTGGGTGGCGGACTTCAAGGGCACGCCGATGCTCTTCGCCGAGCGCGGGGGCCACTCGCTCGCGCTCGCCTCCTCCGAGCCGTGGCTGGGGCGCTCGGCGGGGTTCGTCGGCTTCTCCGACGGCTGGCAGGACGTGTCGCGCCACGGGCGGATGGAGTGGCGCTACACGAGGGCGGAGAACGGCAACGTCGCGCTCACGGGCGAGGTGGACCTGGGGCCCTGCGGCGGGGAGCTCGTGCTCGCGCTCGGCTTCGGTTACAGGCCGGCGGACGCCGCCTTCCACGCCCTCCAGAGCCTGCAGGACGGGTTCGACGCCGCCCTCGACGAGTACGTGCGCGCGTGGCGATCCTGGCAGGGGTCACTCGAAGAGCTCGACCGTCCCGCCCCCAACCCGTACAGGATCAGCACCGCCGTGCTCCACGTGCACGAGGCCAGGCAGTTCCGGGGCGCGAGCATAGCCAGCCTCTCGATCCCGTGGGGAGAGAGCAGGGGAGACGACGACCTTGGGGGATATCACCTGGTGTGGGTGCGCGACATGGCCGAGGCGGTCGCCGGGCTGCTCGCCGCCGGAGCCCACGACAACGTCAGGCGGGTGCTGCGCTACCTGCAGGCGACGCAGGAGCCGGACGGTTACTGGCCGCAGAACATGTGGCTGGACGGCACGGCCTACTGGGGCGGGATCCAGATGGATGAGACGGCGTTCCCGCTTCTGCTAGCGGACACCGCCCGGCGGGAGGGCCGCCTCGATGGGGACGAGCTCGAGCGGCTCTGGCCGATGGTGCGCCGTGCCGCCGGCTACGTCCTCCGCAACGGTCCGGTCACGCAGCAGGACCGGTGGGAGGAGGACTCGGGCTACTCGCCGTTCACGATCGCCGTGGAGGTGGCCGGGCTGCTCGCCGCGGCGGACCTCGCCGAGGTCGTGGGCGAGCACGGGCTCGCGACCTACATGCGCGAGACCGCCGACTACTGGAACGCGAGCATCGAGCGCTGGATCTACGCGAGCGGCACGGAGCTCGCCCAGCGCGTAGGGGTCGAAGGGTACTACGTGCGCATCGCGCCGGACTTCCCGGGACAGGCCGGGCTCGACGAGGAGCGGGTCAGGGTCGCGAACCGGCCGATGGGCCAGAGCACGCTCCGGGCGGCGAGCCTCGTCAGCACGGACGCGCTCGCGCTCGTGCGCTTCGGGCTCAGGAGCGCCGAAGACCCGCGCATCGTGAACACCGTGAAGGTGATAGACGCCCTCCTGAAGACGGACACGCCCTGCGGACCCATCTGGCACAGGTACAACGACGACGGCTACGGCGAGCAGGCCGACGGGTCGCCGTTCGACGGCACGGGCATCGGGCGCGGCTGGCCCCTGCTCACGGGAGAGCGCGCGCACTACGAGCTGGCCGCGGGACACCGCGAGGAGGCGGAGAGGCTGCTCTGCGCGATGGAGGCGTTCGCGGGCGTCGGCGGCCTGATCCCCGAGCAGGTGTGGGACTCCGCCGACATCCCCGAGAAGGGGCTGTATCTCGGCAGGCCCTCGGGCTCGGCGATGCCGCTCGTGTGGGCGCACGCGGAGCACGTCAAGCTGTGCCGCTCGCTCCGCGACGGCAGGGTGTTCGACACTCCACCACAGACGGTCCAGAGGTACGTCGTCGAGAAGCGCGGCACGCCCTACGCGGCCTGGCGCTTCAACCACAGGGTCGGGCGCATGCCGGCCGGGAAGGTCCTGCGCATCGAGGTGCTCTCGCCGGCAGTCGTCCACTGGAGCGCCGACGGCTGGAGGACCGTGCGCGACTCCGAGACGCGCGACACGGGGCTGGGGGTGCACCTGGTGGACCTACCGACCGCCCAGCTCGGGCCGAGCGGGTCCGTCGTGTTCACGTTCTACTGGCCAGGCGCGTGCCACTGGGAGGGCCGCGACTTCGCCGTAGAGGTCTCCGAGTAGCGGCAGGGTCACCGACGCACGACCGCGATGCGCGGGCTGCTGGGCGTGCTGCGTCCCGACACTCCTTCCCCCGGCGCGGACGGCTCGGATCCTCAACCCACGCTGCGGGAGCTGCCGGAGCTGTTGGAGCGGGTGCGCGCGTGACGATCAAGGTCTTTCTCGCCGACGACCAGGCGATGGTGCGCGCGGGGTTCGCCATGGTGATCGCGGCGCAGGACGACATGGAGGTGATCGGCGAGGCCGCCGAGGGGGCCGAGGCCCTGGCCCGCCTCGCGGTCACGGCCGCTGACGTGGTCCTGATGGACGTGCGCATGCCGCGAATGGACGGCGTGGAGGCGACGCGGCGGCTGCTGGCGCGACCGACGGGTCGGAGTGGATCATCCGGCATTGGGGGCACGCTGAAAATCGTCGGCATGCTGCACCGCCTGATGTATCGGTGGAGTGGTGGCAGGATAGGCCACGCGCGCCATCCTGCCTGGTACCTGAACCTGCGGGCGAATCTGCGCGTGAGCATCCGGATGGGGGGCAAGACTCGGACTATGGTAGCCCGGAGCGCGGAGGGGAGCGAACGAGCCGAGCTGTGGGAGCGGCTGGTCCAGCAGTACCCTGTGGCCGTCGAGTACCAGCGCAGGACCAGCCGCGAGATCCCGATGGTAGTCCTGAGGCCCGAGGTGTCGCCATACGAGCGCCCCGGAGGCAATACATGAGGGCAGCTGGAACGTGAGGGCGGGAGCCGGACAAGCGCCGGAAGATCTGCTCTCCGGCCCGAAGGCTTCTCGGGCCGTCTCTAGCCTATCGCGAACGCGACCGTCTGTACCGCGACTCCGGCGACGCAGATCGCGGCCATCGGCACCGCGAACCTCGCGAAACGCTTGAGGAGCTCCCCGCGGTACAGGCTGTCGCGCAGGTACGGCTCGGCGTACATCAGCACGCACATCAGCGCCAGCCCCAGTGTGATCGTGCCGGCCCCGTATGCGAGCTTCGTCCAGAAGAGCGCCTCGATGCCGTCCCCGAGGATCATCGCTCCGAGGACGAGGATCGTGTGCTGCCAGATCATGAACACGTAGTAGGCGAGCACGAGGACGATGGCGAACAGCGCGTAGCAGAAGACGTACTCGACCTTGCGAGGCTTTCGCTTCTTCCGCATCGCCGCTCCGATCCATGAGGGTTGCTTCGTGGCGGAGCCGCAACGGCTCTCCGCCACACCAATGATACTACAATCGCGCCCGCACGCCAGACCCCGGGCGCCTACCAGTGCAGGGTGACGCCCAGGAAGTGCTCCTTGTCGTGCAGCAGCCCCTCGTACATCTCCCGGAGCTCGGTGGCACGGACGTGGTGGGTCACGAGCTCGTCGGCCCCCAGCCTGTCGCTCTCGAGGAGGTGGATGAGCAATCGCATGGCGCGTTCGCGCACGAACGGGAACTTCTCGCGCGGCGCGACGCCCAGCGCGGAGCCGTGGGCGCCGACGAGCGAGATCGAGCGGCCGTGCAGGTCGTGGTAGAAGTCCACCTCGGAGGCGATGCCGCGGGGGCTGCCCACCATGATCACTCTGCCCCCGTCCGCGACGAGCGCCATCGCCTGCCGCACCGCGTCGGGGTTGCCCGTCGCGTCCACCACCACGTCCGGACGCTCGCCCGAGTTGATCTCTCTGAGCCCGTCCAGGACGCCGGGCCGGCCCGGGTCGAGCGCGCGGGCTCCGGGCACCCTCTCTGCCATCCGCCTTCGGAACGGCACGGGGTCGAGCCCGAACAGCGGGTAGGCGCCCGCGGCCGAGAACAGCCTGAGCGCGAGCTGGCCGATGAGCCCCAGACCGAGCACCGCCACCGACTGCCCGAGCACCTCGCCCGCACGGACCACCGCCGTGAGGGGGAACCTGGCGAGCGCGGCAAGAGCTGCTGCCCGTGCCGGGACGTGCTCCGAGATCGGGTACACGAGCGCACCGGGCGACGCGACGTCTACGAGCGCGTGGCTCGCGTGCCTGCCGTCCCAGATCAGGCGCGCGCCGGGCCGGTAGCTGTGCACGCCCTCCCCGACCTCGAGCACCCGGCCGACCGCGCTGTATCCGGGCACGCACGGGAACCTTGGCCAGGCGCGGGAGGGGTCCGAGAGCCACTGATGGATGCCGGTGTAGATCGCGAGCTCCGTCCCCGGGCTGATCGCGCTCGCCTCGGTCTCGACTATCACCTGGCCCGAGCCCGGTCGCCCGACCTCGTACTCCTCGCACGTTACCGCGTATGGTTCCCGGATGACGACCCTCCTGCCGGACACGCGCTACCCTCCGTCCTCTACTGCGCGGTCCAGCCGCCGTCCACGGTGAGCACGGCGCCGGTCATGAAGCTCGAGGCGTCGGAGGCGAGGAACAGCATCGCTCCGCCGAGCTCCTTCGGATCTCCCCACCGCTTCATCGGGATCTTCGCGACGAATTCCGCGCTCCTGACCGGATCGTCCAGGAGCGGGCGGTTCAGCTCGGTGGCGAAGGGCCCGGGCGCGAGCGCGTTGACGGTGACGTTGTAGGGCGCCCACTCGAGCGCGAGGGTCCTCGTGAGCCCGATCAGCCCAGCCTTCGCCGCGGTGTACGCGGGCCGCTCCGCGAGTCCCACGAGCCCGAGCATCGAGCTGATGTTGATGATCCTGCCCCAGCGGGCCTGGATCATCTCCGGCGCGGCGACCTGGCTGCAGATGAAGCTCCCCTCGAGGCTGATGTTCACCACGTCGTGCCACTCGGCGAGGTTGAACTCCAGGGATGGCCGGCGTATGTTTATGCCCGCGCTGTTCACCAGGATGTCCACGCGCCCGAGCCGCTCCCGCACCTCGGCGAACGCCGCCTCGACCTCGGGCTTGCTCGTGACGCTCGCCCGCACCGCGCAGGTCCTGCGCCCGGTCTCGGAGGCGATGGCCTCCGCCGCCGATCGCGTGCCGTCGAGGTCGCGGCCCAGC
>CADDYR010000005.1 GCA_902810765.1 Chloroflexota bacterium | reverse complement strand
GGTCCGATCCCCGCACCTGAAGGTGAGGATGCCCTCGAGTACGTAGAACATCTCGTCCTCCGTAGGGTGGGTATGGTCCTCGGGCTCCTCGCCCTTCCTGGTGACGTACTCGATGAGGGCCGCGCCGTTGGTCGTCCCGTGCTCGCTGGCCTTGACGGTGAAGTCTATTCCGTTGTGGTAAGTCCAGCCCTGCCCGGGCCCCAGGGCATAAGCTTCGCCGTGTTCGGGGCTGCCGGGCACGCCGCGAACGGGCTCCGTCTCGTGTGCTGACACTCGAAACCTCCCGGTATCCTAAGGCCTCATGCTGTGGCAACGACCGTTCGGTTGCAACGACGGGGCACGATCCTGAACCGTATCGGAATACACGCAAGCCGTAGTCATTGCCGGGGCAGCCGATGCGGACTCGCCACAGACAGGGCTGACTGACCACGCGACCGCGACCGTGGAGCGGCCTGGCTCCTCGCCGCAGCTCATTCCCCGGCAGGCGCCAAACGCGCTGCTTCTCATTAGCTCTGCATCTCATACCGATTCCGGGTGAACACTTACCCTTCCACTGTTTGGGGCCACCAGGCGTCGTCATCCTGAGCCACCTACCCTTGTCATCCTGCGCCCTCTACCCTTTTGTCATCCTGAGCCGCAGGCGAAGGATCTGTGAGGGGACCGCCCCGAAGGGCGTCTACAGATTCTTCGGCCCTTCGGGCCTCAGAATGACATACTCAAGCCTTCACCCGGATTTGGTGTCACTTCCTTGAGATGCGGTACACTGGCGAGACTGATGCATTCTTCTGGTGGATTGATGCGAGCGATGATCACCTATGACGAGAACCTCGACCCCCTTGACCCATCAGAGGCGTTCAAGCCCACCTCCGGCGCACCGAAGGTAGCCGCCGAGCAGGCGGTGGAGGTGGCCGCGAGACGCGAAGGGGCCCAGAACCTGCTGAGCGACGCCAGGGTACGGTACGCACTCATCTCCACGCCGTACAACACGAGCGCCTCGGCGATGCACGACCGGCCGGTGTGGGTGGTGAGGTTCGACAAGGTCGTGAGCGCGGCGAACTATCCGGGTGGGGACGGCGACTGGCCCCTGGGTCGCGCCGAGTTCATCGTGGACGCCAACACAGGCCAGTACATATCGGAGTACGAGCTGGTGTCGGGGATGGCGAACCGCAACGAGGTCCCGGCGATCCCGACGTACACCCTCCCGCCCACGCCAAAGCCCGGCTCCAACACGTAACTGCTCATCAGAGGGCCGGGACGGCCCTTCGGTCGAACCGTCCCGGCCACCCACGCCCTCTTTATCCCGAGAAGCCGCGGCAGCTATACTCGGGGCGGAAGGAGCAGGGCAGTTGTCCGCTGAGCGCGAGCGGTGGATCAGGGAGAAGAGGCGCAGGGCCGAGGAGCGCATGGACACGCTCTTCGCGCCGATCTATGACGAGCACTGGGGATCCGCTATTGATCCTACCCACCGGAGCATGGTAGTGAAGCTCCTGTCGCTCTGCCCACCGCGACCGCGCGTGCTCGATGCCGCCTGCGGCACCGGCAAGTACTGGCCCCTGCTCCTGGGGTCCGGCTGCTCGATCCTCGGCACGGACCAGTCGGCAGGTATGCTCACCAGGGCCTCGGAGAAGCTCCCGGACGTGCCGGTGAGGAAGGTCGGGCTGCAGGAACTGGACTACGAGGGCGAGTTCGACGCCGTGATCTGCGTGGACGCGATGGAGAACGTGTTTCCGGAGGACTGGCCGCTCGTGCTCTCCAACTTTCGCCGCGCGCTCGTGCCCGGAGGATACCTGTACTTGACGGTCGAGCTGGCCGAGGACGAGGAGCTCGCCGCGGCGTACGAGGCGGGGGTGCGGATGGGCCTGCCGCTCGTCGAGGGGGAGCACCCGTTCGTGTTCGACCCGCGCGAGGAGGAGCCGGTCGAGGGCGGCTACCACTACTACCCCGCGATACCCCGCGTGCGCGAGTGGACCCGCGAGGCCGGCTTCGAGATCGTCGAGGAGGCCGAGGGCGACGGCTATCACCACCTCATCGCCCGCAGCTTCTAGAGGCGGGCCGATGCAACCCATGCCCGCCTTGGTCACCCCACACCTGGCTCAGCTATCTCCTCTTGCGTGAACGAGAACGTGGAGAAGCGGATCGCAAAGTCGCCCTCCGGATGTAGTAGCAATCGGTGCTCGAACATGGGGCCACCTGCTACGTCGATCTCGTCAGCGAGGACCTGAACATCCGGGGCATTCACGATTCTGATCAGCTCGTCCGTGATTCCCCCAACTACGGACGCCCCCTCGTAGTGGAGGGCAACCCGTATCATCTTATCCTCCGTCACTACGCTGGTGTTCTCCCAGTCAAGGTCCTCGGGAGGCACTGGCTGAGGGACTTCGACCTGGATGTCGATCGTGGTGCTCGCTTCATCCACGTCGAACCTGCGGAAGACGCCATCGTGTAGCGACGCCTCACGCGAGAAGGTCAGCAGCTCCGTGGGTAGGAATTCGGCTATCTGATCGAGATGCTCTCTGTATCGCCTCCACTTCTCTCCGCTTAGGAGCTCGCTCTCAGGTGTTGTAAAGTACCGCATGTAGCGTGTTGGGCGCTCGTACCAGTTGAACGCCAGCCTCAATACGTAGCCTTTGAGACGTTCGAACTCGTCACGGCTCACCTCACCCGAACCGGGAGTGTCCAGCCATCCGAACATCTCCTGGATCTGATGAAGCGCCTCGTCCGCGACCTTGCGTGCGTTCTCCTGTGAGTAAACGCGTATAACCACCTCGCTTCGACTCCTTCTCATTCCACATTCGGACCGTCGCAAGAAGTTTATAGGGAGAACATCTCGAACGGCTATAGGTCACAGCCTTTGTGGGAGCTGTGCCGTGAGAGCCGCTGAGGTCGGCGCGGGCGTGGACAAACGGGGCGCGACCTGCTTAACTGGCAGGTGCTGAGATCGGTGAGCAGTCTGGAAAGGTCGGTGAAGATGCGGGCGGTCGTGAGGTACGCGAAGGAGCCGGGCGCGCTCGAGCTGAGGGACGTCCCGAGCCCCAAGCCGGGGCCCGGAGAGGTGCTCATGGCGGTCGAGGCCGCGGGGGTGTGCGGGAGCGACCTCGAGGCGTTCCACGCGGAGGCGTACTACCCCGTGCCGGTGATCCCGGGCCACGAGTTCTCGGGCACGGTCGTGGAGGTCGGAGAGGGCGTTCGCGGCTTCGGGCCGGGGGACCGGGTGGTGAGCGAGACCCACGCCTACGTGTGCGGCCGCTGTGCGATGTGCCGCTCGGGACACTACAACATTTGCCCCGAGCGCAGGGGCTTTGGCTTCCTCGCGAACGGCGCGTTCGCCGAGCTCGTAGTCACGCCCGAGCGCTGCCTGCATCGCGTGCCCGACAACCTGGACCTCACCGAGGCCGCGATGACCGAGCCGGTGTGCGTGACGTACAACGCGCTCGTCCGCAAGAGCCGGATAGCCCCCGGCGACGTCGTCGTGGTGATCGGCGCGGGGCCGATTGGACTCATGGCCGTGCAGGTCGCGCGGGTGTGTGGCGCGACGGACATCGTGCTCGCGGGGCTCGAGGTCGACGATCTCCGCCTGAAGGTGGGACTCGAGGTGGGGGCCACGCGCGCGGTGAACGTGGAGCAGGAGAGCCTCGAGGAGGTCGTGCGGAGGCTCGGGGACGGCCTCGGCGCCGACCTGGTCGTGGACGCAGCCGGCCCACCGGCGGCCGTGGCGCAGGCGATGGACGTCGTCAGGCAGAATGGCCAGATCACGAAGATAGCCTGGGAGCGCGAGCCCCTGAACCACAGCCTCGATCCCCTCGTCCGCAAGGCCGCCTCCATCCAGGGAACATTCAGTCACACCTGGGAGACCTGGGAGCGCTCCCTGCGGCTGATGGCCGCGGGGCAGATACGCCTCGCGCCGATGGTCACCCACCGGTTCCCGCTCGAGGAGTGGCGCGAGGCGTACCGGACGGTGGACGACAGGACGGCGACGAAGGCGGTGCTCCTGCCCTCGTGCGACGGGCGGAGGTAGACGTGGCGGACAACCCTACAGCGGGCAGTATTCGGGGCTTCAGCGCCGTGCCGATGATCTACTTCAAGGACCTCGTGCTCGAGCCGAAGATGGACATCGCCGACTGGTTCGTCATCGCCTCCGGGCTCGACCTCGACGCCACGGAGCTGCACGACAAGGCGCTGCGCAGCCACGACCCCTCGTACCTGGAGATGCTCGGCGAGCGGCTTGCGCAGAAGGGGCTGCAGGTCTCGCAGGTGGTGGGCTCGGCCGACCTGACGAACCCCGACCCAGAGGTGAGGGCAGCGGAGCTGGAGCGAACGAAGCGCGACGTGGACGTGGCCTCCGCCCTCGGCGCCACCTGCGTGAGGCTCACCGCGGGACAGGCCCATCCCGGCCTCTCGCACGAGGAGGGCGTGCGCTACGCGGTGGAGGGGTTCAGGCGCGCGCTCGATTACGCCGAGGGCAAGGGGGTGTGGCTCGCCTACGAGAACCACTACAAGGACTACTTCTGGCCCCTGCCGGACTTCTCGCAGCACGCCGCGGTGTTCCTCGAGATCCTGAACGCGCTCCACGATACCCCGCTCAGGGTCAACTTCGACTGCTCGAACCAGGTGATGGTGGGGGAGGATCCCGTGGAGTTGCTCCGACAGGTGCGTGATCGTGTCGTGCACGTGCACTGCAGCGACCGTGTCGCCCCGAACGAGTACCGGCACGCGGTCAGCGGCGAGGGCGTCGTGGACTTCCCCGCGATCTTCCGGCTGCTCAGGGAGATAGACTACGACGGGTGGCTCTCGGTGGAGTACAACGGCACGGAGGGGCTGGACGGGCTCAGGCGCTCGGTCGAGAACGTCCGCAGGCTGTGGGCCGAGGCGGACCGCGGCACGAGGTAGAGGAGGAGAGATGCGCGCTCTGGTTTGGAACGGTCCGAACGACATGGTGGTCGAGGAGATAGAGCGGCCCTCGCCAGGGCCGGGCGACGTGCTCGTGAGGATCTCGAAGGTGGGGATCTGCGGCAGCGATGTCCACGGCTTCTCGGGCGCCACCGGACGCAGGACCCCGGGAATGGTGATGGGGCACGAGTTCGCGGGCGTCGTCGAGGAGCTGGGGCCCGGAGCCGGGGGCGAGGTAAGAGCCGGCGACCGGGTGGCCGCGAACCCGATGGCCACCTGTGGGGAGTGCGAGTACTGCCGCTCGGGCCTGGAGTCCATTTGTCCCGACCGGCGCGTGCTCGGGGTGAACATGGGCAAGGCGGGTGCGTTCTCTGAGTACGTCACCGTGCCGGTCGGCAACGTGGTGAGGCTCGCGGACTCGACGACCGACGAGGAGGGCGCGATGATCGAGCCCCTCGCCGTGGGGCTGCGCGCCGTGAACCTCTCGGGACTCCGAGATGGCGAGCCCACGTTCCTCCTCGGCGCGGGCACCATCGGACTGTGCATCCTGCTCGTGTGCCGGAGCCGCGGGATCGGTCCCGTGTACGTAACGGACCTCGTGCGCCACCGCCTGGAGCTCGCGTCGGCGCTGGGGGGCCACGTGCTCCCGGTCGAGGATCACCCCCTCGTGCGGGTGCAGGAGGCCACCGGAGGAGGCGTCCCGGCGAGCCTGGATGCGGTCGGCGTTAGCGCGACGATCCGCCAGGCGCTGGAGGCCACCAGGCGAGGAGGCAGGATCGTGATCGTGGGCCTGGGTGCGCCGACCGTGGACCTGGGGCTGTACGACCTCGTGCCGCAGGAGCGGACGATAGTCGGATCCTACGCCTACTCGAACGCGGAGTACCGCGAGGCCGCCCGCCTCGTCAACGAGAGGGTCATGGACGTCAGGCCGCTCGTCGAGCGCACGGTGAGCTTCGAGGACACCCCTCGTGCGTTCCTCTCCCTCAGCAGTGGAGAGGACCAATCGGTCAAGGTGATGATCGAGGTGGACACGAGCCGCACGGGGCGATGAGCGGGGCCGCCGGGAGCGGCGGCCTCAGCCGTCGAGGAGCAGCGCGGAGAGCACGGCGACCGCGAGCCCCACGATGCCCATCGTGAACAGCGCACGGGTCCTGATCAGGAACGGGTGCGCCCGGCATACACCCGGCCTGTCGGGCGTGTACCAGACGTCCACCTCCTCGCCCTCCGCGGGGAACAGGCCGAGCCGCGAGCCGAGCCCGGCCAGGTGGGGATAGCGCTCGGGGTCGACGTGCAGCACGACGTTCCGGGCGCGTGCGCGCACCGGCTTGCTGTCGGACGTCTCGAACTCGACCACCGGCCTGCGCACATATCCCGCCCCCGGGGGCTTGTCCAGCCCGACGATCCTCCCCATCGCCCTGCGCCAGCGCCGCTCGAGCCTCCACTGTGCGAGTCCGGAGGCCAGCAGGACCAGGCTCAGCACGCCCAGGGGCACCGCGTAGTGCACGGGAGGTCAGGCAGCGACGCCCGAGAGCGCGTCCACCGCCCGGCTCAGACGGGCGAGCGTGGTGTCGCGGCCGAGCACCCGCATCGTCTCGAACAGCCCGGGCGAGACGGTGCGCCCGGTGATCGCCACCCTCAGCGACATGAACAGCGCACCCGTCTTCATCCCCAGCTCTTCCGCGAGCGACCGCATCGCGCTCTCGAGCGGCTCGTCCGACCACTCGGTCACGGCCTCGAGCCTCTCGCGCGCCCGCTCGAGCGCCGGAAGCGCCTCCTCGGGAGTGAGCCTCCTGCCCGCGATCTCGTCGGGCGCGGGCGAGGGCTCGGTAAAGAAGAAGCTCGTCAGCTCCACCACCTCGGGAAGCAGCTTGATCCGGTCCTTCACCAGACCTACCACCTGCTCGACGTACTCGCGCGGCGTCTCGTCGGTCACGAGCCCGGCGTCTCGGAGGAGCGGCAGGCATCGGTCGGCCAGGTCCGGAAGCGTCAGCGCGTGGTTGATGTAGTAGCCGTTCATCCACTCGAGCTTGCGGTGGTCGAACACGGCCGACGCGGGGTTCAGCCGGTCTATGTCGAACAGCTCGATCAGCTCCTCGCGTGAGTAGATCTCGCGGTCGCCGCTGTAGGCCGCACCCAGGAGCGCGAGGTAGTTGAACAGCGCCTCGGGGACGTAGCCAAGGTCGCGGAACTCGAGCGCGGCGACCGCGCCGTGCCGCTTGCTCAGCCGGGAACGGTCGGGCGCGAGCACGAGCGGCAGGTGCACGTATACCGGGGGCGAGATTCCGAGCGCGTCGTGCAGGAGGATGTCCTTCGCGCCCGCGCTCAGGTACTCCTGACCGCGCAGCACGTGGGTGATCTTCATCAGGTAGTCGTCCACCACCACTCCGAAGTGGTACACGGGGTAGCCGTCGCTCTTGAGGATAATGAAGTCGTCCAGGCTCGCGTTCTCGTACGTGATCGGCCCCCGCAGGGCGTCCACCATCGTCGTCGTGCCGTCGAGCGGCGTGCGGAACCGAATCGCGCTGGGCGTGCCGGAGGCTTCCAGCTCGGCGCGCTCCGCGTCGCTCAGGTCGCGGCAGCGACGGTCGTAGCCGGTGGGGAGTCCCGCTCTCTGCTGCTCGGCGCGCAGCTCCGCGAGCCGCTCGGGCGAGCAGTAACATCGGTAGGCCCTGCCCTCCTCGAGCAGCCTGTCTGCGTGCTCCCGGTAGATGGACAGCCTCTCCGACTGGACGTATGGCCCATAGGGCCCGCCCACCTCCGGACCCTCGTCCCACTCGACCCCGAGCCACCGCACGGTCTCGCGCATCGTCTCGATCACGCCGGGCACGAGGCGCTCTCGGTCGGTGTCCTCGATACGCCACACGAACGTGCCGCCGGTGTGGCGCGCGAGCAGCCAGTTGAAGATGACGGTGCGCACGCTGCCGACGTGCAGGTATCCGGTCGGGCTGGGGGCGAAACGCACCCTCACGGGAGACGTAGTCTTGCTCACTCTTGACCTCGATTCAGCACGGTTCTTGCTGTAGCCGATTTTACCAGCCGGGCTGGGAGCGCTGCTGGCCCGGAAAGTGCGCGAGCCCGGTCACGTCCGTTGGCGGCATGCATCGAAGAAGGAGGACCGAATGCTGAAGCGACTACTCGTGGGCGGCGCCGTCCTGGGGGGAGCCGCCGTGCTGGCCCGCAGGCTCGCGAGCGGGGGAGATAGCGACGACCGAGCGCGGCACGTCAGCCAGACGCCCGAGGAGTACCGCGGCGCGCGGCACCGGGTGCTGATCCTCGGCGCGGGGTTCGGGGGCGTGAGCGCGGCGCTGGAGCTCGACCGCCGGCTCTCGGCCGCCGACGACGCGAGCGTGCTCGTCGTGGACCGCGACAACAGCATGCTCTTCACACCCCTCCTGTGGACGGTCGCGGACGGGCGCTCGAACCCGAACGACGTCGTGGTGCCGATCCGCAACTTCCAGCGCGGCAGGCGGTACCACGTGCTGCAGGCGAACGTCGAGGCGATAGACCTCGAGAACCGGGTGGTGCGCACGAGCGCAGGCGACCGGCCATACGACCATCTCGTGATCGCCCTCGGCAGCGTCACGGTCGTGCCCGGCCTCCCGGGACTGAGGGAGCACGCGCGCCTGTTCCACACGCCCGCCGACGCGCTCGAGCTGCGCAACCACCTGATAGACGCGATCGAGGCCGCGCACAGCCTCCAGGACCCGGAGGAGCGCGCCGCGTGGCTGACGTTCGTCGTCGGCGGAGGCGGCGACACCGGGGTGGAGCTCGCGGCCACGATCATGACCTACATCAGGGCCGGGCTGTTCGCGGAGTACCCGTGGCTCGCCTCGGAGTCGGTACGAGTGGTGGTCGTGGGCAGGGCGGACAGGCTCGTGCCGATGAGCTCGCCGCGGGCGTCGCGCGAGGTCCAGCGCGCGCTCGAGGGCGAGGGGATCGAGGTCATGACCGGGGTATCGGTCGAGGGAGTCACCGACAGGGCGGTGAAGACGTCGAGGGGAGATATCCCCTCGCGCACGATCTTCTGGGCCGCGGGAGTCGCCCCGCCCCCGCTCGTCAGGGACCTGCCCGTCGAGCACGCGAAGAACGGCGCGCTAATCGTGGACGACCACCTCAGGCTCAAGGGATATCCCGAGGTGTACGTGGTGGGGGACTCGGCGTGGGCGTTCGATTCCGCGACGGGTACGGGCATCCCGCCGACCGCTCAGGCCGCAGAGCACGAGGGGCGATACGTCGGACAGGCCATCGCGGCGGAGATCACGGGACGCGGCGCACCCCCGTTCAGGTTCGCCCCGAGGGGGCACCTGGCGCTGCTGGGCACGCGCACCGGGGTCGCGGAGGTGGGCGGAGTCACCTTCTCCGGGCTTCCGGCGTGGGCGCTGTGGCACGGCTACTACGTGTCGCACATCCCGGCTTGGCGCAACCGCGTGAGGCTGCTGACCGACTGGCTCGCCGCCGAGATCACGGGCCGTGAGACGTCGCAGCTGCGGCTCGGCCGCGACACGGTCTGGAAGGATGAGGCCGCGCTCGCCCGCGAGACGGGCTCGGGTGGAGGATGAGGCAGCAAGTACTGGGCGAGCGCCGTTCGGCCGAGTCGCGCGCTCGCTCGGTGCGGCCGTCCTGCCGGTCAACGTTTGTTAACGCGCTCCCAGCAGGGCGATACCGCGAACGCTGCTCGTCGTATACTTGCCTGGAAGCGTCGGCAGGATCACGTCCGGGAGAGCTGTCTTGGTGCGTCGTCTCGACTCAGTGCGCGAGCGAACCGAGCTCGAGGAGCAGCAGCGGCTGTCGCCGCTCGCCGCGCGGAGTGCCGGGTCGAAGGGCCGGCAGCGGCCCGAGCCGAAGTCTCCGGTGCGGACCGAGTTCGCCCGTGACCGCGACCGCATACTGCACTCCAAGGCGTTTCGCCGCCTGAAGTACAAGACGCAGGTGTTCTTCGCGCCCGCGGGCGACCACTACCGCATGCGCCTCAGCCACACGCTCGAGGTCGCACAGATCGCCCGTACGATCGCGCGAGCGCTGCGGCTCAACGAGGACCTCACGGAGGCCATCGCGCTCGGCCACGACGTCGGACACGCGCCCTTCGGCCACGCGGGCGAGCAGGCGCTCGACGCCATCTGTCCCGGCGGCTTCGTCCACAGTCAGCAGAGCCTGCGGGTGCTCGACGTGCTCGAGAAGAACGGCGAGGGGCTCAACCTCACCTGGGAGGTTCGCGACGGGATCGCCTACCACTCGAAGCACCAGGAGAGCGTCTCGCAGCCCCTGCTCGAGACCACGAGCACGCTCGAGGGCGCCGTGGTGCGCATCTCAGATGCCGTAGCATACCTCAACTCGGACGTCGACGATGCCGTGCGCGCGGGGCTGATCACGCTCGACGAGCTCCCGCCTGCGGCGCTGGAGCTCCTGGGCAGGACGCACGGAGAGCGCATAGAGTCCATGGTGAACAGCATCGTCGTCGAGAGCTGGCCCGCTGCCGAGGGAGACCCGGACGCGGCGGTGCGGATGGGTGCACGCGAGCTCGAGGCCACGGACGCGCTGCGCGAGTTCATGTTCGGGCGGGTATACAGGCACCCGGACGTCGCCCGCGAGGCGGAGAAGGCGCGCCTCGTGGTGACCCAGCTCTACCGCTACTTCGAGAGCCGCCCCGACGAGCTCCGCGCCCACCTCGAGGACGGGGACCGCGTGGACCTGTGGACCGTGACCGACTACATCTCGGGCATGACCGACCGGTTCGCGAACGCCCTGTTCGTCAGGCTGTTCACGCCCCAGCCCTGGACCTACTGAGGGGTTCCGCGATGACACAGTCGGGCCGCACCGTCATCGAAGAGATCAAGGACCGCCTGGACATCGTGGACGTGGTGTCCTCGCGAGTGGAGCTGCGTCGCTCGGGGCGGTACTTCAAGGGCCTCTGCCCGTTCCACCAGGAGAAGACTCCGAGCTTCTTCGTCTTCCCCGACCGCCAGTCCTATCACTGCTTCGGCTGCGGCAAGAGCGGCGACGTGATCTCCTTCCAGATGGAGACGGAGGGGTTGGCCTTCCGCGAGGCCCTTGAGGCCCTGGCCGAGCGCGCGGGCGTGAGGCTCGAGGCGCCGAAGCCCCGCGATCCGGAGGAGGACACGCACGAGAAGCGGCTGCTGGAGATCAACCGTCTGGCGGCGCGCTTCTTCAACCACCTGCTCCTGAGCTCCGAGCAGGCCGGCCACGCCCGCGACTACCTCGCCGGGCGCGGCGTCGAGCGCGGCGCGTGGGAGACCTGGCTCCTCGGCTACGCGCCGCGCTCGTGGGACAGCACGATGAAGTTCCTCGAGCGTCACGGCTACTCGCAGCAGGAGATCTTCGAGGCCGGCCTCGTCGTCGAGGGCAAGGGAGGGGGCTACTACGACCGCTTTCGTGGCAGGGTGATGTTCCCGATCCAGGACGCCGACGGCAGGTACGTCGCGTTCGGCGGGCGCGCGATCGGCGACGAGCAGCCGAAGTACATGAACAGCCCCGACTCGCCGATCTTCCGGAAGGGCGAGCTGTTGTACGGCCTGCACCTCGCGGCCGACGCCGTGCGCCGTGAGGGCCAGGTCGTGGTCGTCGAGGGCTACGTGGACGCCATCGCCGCCCACTCCCACGGCTTCTCGAACGTGGTGGCGACTCTGGGCACGGCGCTGACCCCCACCCACGTCCGGATGCTCTCGCGGCTCACGCGCAGGGTCTGCCTCGCGCTCGACGCCGACACCGCGGGCGACGCGGCCGCGATGCGCGGCTGGGAGGTGCTCCGTGACGCGGTACAGAGCCGCAGCGTCCCCATCAGGACCCGCGGCCGTGTGGTGGCCTCTACGAGGCGCGCGGACATGGAGGTGAGGATCGCCAGCCTGCCGCGCGGCGAGGATCCCGACACGCTGATCCGCAAGAGCCCGGAGCGGTGGCGGGAGCTGATCGAGAACGCCCGGACGGTGGTGGACCACTTCTTCGACGTCGTGCTCGCGGGCACAGACCTCAGGTCGCCCGAGGGCCGGGCCCAGGCTCTCGCGGAGCTGGCCCCGGTGCTCGCGGACCTCGGCAACCCCATCGAGCGCGCCCACTACGAAAGCCTCCTCGCGCGGGCCGTCGGGCTCGACGAGCACGAGGTCCACGCGGAGGTCGGCCGGGCGAGGAGGCTTCGCCGCTCGCCGAACACCTCCCCCGCCTTCGCCTCGATGCCCAGCGTCTCGCAGGAGGAGCTCGTGCTCGCGCTCGTGCTGCGGTATCCCAGACTGCTCGAGGAGATACCGGAGGACTTCCCCGACACCATCGAGAACGCCCAGAACCGCGAGATCCTCGCCGTGATGGCGAGACTGGGCCAGGAGGGGCTGACCGCCGAGCAGCTGTCGGAGGCCGTCGAGGGAGCGCTGCGCCAGCAGGTGTCGCGGATCGTGGCGCTCGCCGACTCCCAGCCGGAGCTGCTGAGCAACGAGCAGCCGATAGAGCTGCGGCGGAGGCTCGGGATCATCAGGCAGCGGAGGCTGAGAGAGCTGATCCACGACCACTCGATCCTGCTCAAGGAGGCGATGGACCTGGGCGACTCGGCGGGGGTGCGCGCGCTGCTCGAGGCGGTGCCGAGCCTGGCGTCGGAGAAGCGCGAGTTCGACCCTCCACTCAGCAGCTACTTCAAGGACTCTCGAGAGCGCTAGCACGGGCAGCCGGTCTGCGATAGCAGTGGAACAATTTACGTCACTAAGCAAGAGGATCTGAGGAGTGCCCCTGGTTCGAGACGACGTCCTAGCCCGGATAGCGGAGGCGGTTGGCGATCTACGTGGAGTCATCGCCGTCTCGCTGGGTGGCTCAATGGCGTCGGGGTTGGCGGACGAGGTCTCCGATATAGACATCCACGTGTACTGGACGGACCCGCTCGCGCCGGCAAATGAGCGGTCCGAGCAACTCGCAGCAATCGCCGACACCGGCACTGTCCGCGCAGGTCTCACAAGCTGGGGTTTGGAGGACCACTTCTCAGTGGGCGGACGTCCTTTCGAGCTCATCTACCGACGCTGGGACGACATAGTCGGCGAGGTAGACCGGGCCTACGATGTGGGACTGCCTAGCCAGGGCTTCACCACCGCCATCCTCTATGCTATCGCACACGGCCTCCCCCTCCACGACCCCAGCGGGGAGCTCGGCTCTGCGAAGGACCGACTGAGCCGGGAGTTCCCCGAGGCGACACGGACGGCGCTGCTCCGACGCGAGCCTCCGCTCCTGCGATTCAACCTGAAGCTCTTGCAGCAGGCTCAGGGACGCAGCGACCTCCTGTTCGCTCAGCAGGTGCGCTACAAGCTCCAGATGCTGTTCTTCGATGTGCTGTTCGCCCTCAATCGGATGTACCATCCCGGTGAGAAGCGGCTGTTGGAGCACGTGCGGCGATGCCCCATCCGCCCCGCCGACTGCGGGGTGCGATGGGAGGCAGTGGCCCGGCTGCCCTCGGACGACCCCGCCCTTTTGGATGAGCTTGGATCCCTTGTTGGCGAGCTGTGTCGCCTGGTGCGGACACAGGGCGGGGTGGAGGTCCCAGACGAGCCGTTGTAGGCGCGGGATTCTCGGATCCTGCCGATCCGCTCCTCGATCCACCCAGCCACCTTCCTTGAGGGGCACGTATCCCCATCGGGTGGCGGCGACGAGAGCGCCTCCCCCCAGCTCCTGCCTGAGCTGGGGACTAAGCAGCGCTTTATCTCTTGCACCGGCTGAGTAGCCAGACGATCTGGTACTGGCTGCGCTCCACAGGGCCGTGCGCCACTCGGTACCTCCTCTCCAACTCCTGTGTGCTCAGATGCCTCTCCAGATGCATTATCTTCGGCATGATCTGCTAGTATATGCCCGGATTTAGTATCATTCCTGGGCAATGAGGCCACGCTGCAGCGCCACGTTGATGGCCTCGGTGCGCGAGTGGACTCCCGCGTTGCTCACGTGAGTCTCCACCGTGCGAGTGCCTATGCCCAAATGAGCGGCTATGTCCTTATTGCTCGCGCCTCTCGCCACCAGGACGATCTCGATATCGGGAGACTCGGTGGAGTAGGGCGCGGGTCCCCTGCCATAGAAGGGCGTGGTCTCGACCAGCAGGAGCCGGATCATGTCGGCATCCTAGGGTTTGTAAGGCCGAAAGGAGTAGTTCATCCTCGATCAGCTGTGGGAGTCGTTGAGGCGCCGCTCCGATCTCCAGATCGAGCTGGCCACCGGTGCCATGACCCTTGGGGTGAGTCTTGGAAACATTTTGGGCGTAGCACCGAGTGGACTGCCGCCTCTGTTCTGGTGGTCGCTTGCCGTTTCGTCTGGTGGGACTCTGATATGGGCTGCAGCGAGCCTGCTCAGGGATGTGGGGTGCTGCCTTGCAGTCGGCGTTCGGGTCCTGGCATGTCTGTGCTTAGCAGCAGCAGCCGTGGGCTTCATAGTATGGGGCGCTCGCCTCACCGTTCCATAGTCAAGTCCCGAATCGTCTGTAAATACCCCCAAGCTTTGATGCCGTTAAACGCGGAGCACTCCGCGGCCAGCTACAGCTTGGAGGGCGCTGTCGAGCTGAGATACCCCTTGTATCCGGCTCGCAGAGTGCATCCACCCTGCCGATCGCGCAAGCGGAGGGGAGAAGGGGAGCGGCTCGAGGAGGCGGTACTGCGCGTACACGACCAGGGCGTAGAGCATGATCAGCCTGCCCATAGCAGCCCCGGCACGAGCCACCGCCGGAGCAGAGGGACACGCAGCACGTGGTGGCGCAAGATGGCGTAGGTGAAACTGGCGGACAAGATTGCGAGTCTCCATGCCTTGGAGAGAAGCCGACAGAGTTTGATTGATGAGTTTCACCTTCCTAGGTACCATTATGGCAACTTGGGAATTCAAGCGATGACAGCGCCTTGAGGAGTGCCTCCAGTGGACTTGATAATCCGAGGACGTGCTCAATATAGCTCCTCCCCTTCCTATCGTGGGACATACCGCTCGACTCCACACTATGTGGACAATGCTGGCCCAGAGCACGAAGTCAACCAGCTGTTCCGCTGGTACTGTGATGAGGGCGGGGACCTTGGCGTGGTGCACGAACTGGAGAAAGCTCGGAAGCTGGTGGCAGCCTATAGCCGACTCGATCCACCGCAGCACTTGGAGATCATCGAGGTCACGACTGATAGTCGCGAGCCAGAGGTGGGGGGAGAGTTCTTGGGCTATGATCTCTCCGCTGGCTTCAACTACTCGCTTCTGAGCTGGGGACTCGAGATCGATCGCGAGCCACCGGCGGAACTGAGTCGCAAGGATGCGCCCTGGGTGCTACAGCCCCTGCTGCGGCTGACGAAGAGATACTTCCAGCCGCAGCTGAACACGAACGGCCTGTTCGAGGACTACAACACTGCCCAGTTCTGCCTGGATTGCATGATGGCGCTGCAGAAGCTCCGCCCTGGCCTGTGGGAGAACGAACAGGTAGTGTTCGAGATAGTGGGAGTATGGAAGGTGGATGTGTGAGGCTCGGAGACTGATCATCCCGTGGGCACGTTGAGCTGAGGCCGATACCACAAGGAGTACGGGGCCGTGAGCGCTCAGGAGCCTTCAGAGCTTATAAGGACACTGCTAAGCACAAACGCAATGCCCATCGATCGAGCGCGGGCTGCCCATCGCCTCGGTGAGCAAGATACACAGGAAGCCTTGGAAGCACTGCTGGAGATCGCCAAGGCGGACCCTGTAGACGAATTAGTGAGCCGCGCCGCAGGCGAGAGCATAGCTCGTATACTCATACGTCGAGGAGAGGTGGATCAAGCTCCACTCGCCGACTTCAATGGCGCTGCATATATCGGCTTTGACGAAACCATCGCTCTTAACCTACGCGACATGGGCGGCTCGCATTGTGAGAACTGAGCGATCGGCTGAGCGGGGACGTCGAGCCGGAAGGAGCCGTGGCAGGGGCGGGCAGGCGACCACCCCCGCGCGACAGCCGGCACAGAAACCCGTCTCCCTGGGGAGGCTGGACCTCGTCCTGTTGTCGCTACTCTTCGCCCTCTCCCTCACGCTCTTCGTGTACCATCTGGGAGTGCCCTCCTGGTACGAATACGACGAGGTGTACCACTCCTTCACCGCCGCGCAGTACCTACTGGGCAACCCCGAGGCCTTCGTGTGGTATATTCAGCCGCCTCAGCAGAGTGTGCAGTACATGTGGAGCCCCCCGCTGGGACTGTGGCTGATAGCGGGGGGATAAAGCTCCTCGGCAACACCTCCTTCGGCTGGAGGCTCCCGAGCACGGTGTTCGGCTCGGTGGGAGCGGCCCTCGCCTACCTCCTGCTGCTCGCAATCTGAAGGTGGCTACGCCTACGTCGGCTGCAACCCGGTCAACGCTGCGGATCCCACGGGCGTGTTCGCTAAGACGCCCGAGCGCTGGGGGCTTGTGTTCAATGCGCCGGCCGTGACCCTCATACGAAATCAGAAGCGATAGCGGAGCGGTGTCGGCGCACGTACTCGAGGTCCCCGAGCACGCCCCTGCCGCGACCCTCCCGCCACATCCGCTCGAACGCAGGATCTCCCGCCTCGGCCCAGGTCCTGAGGCTCTCGTACATCACGAGCATCCGGCGCTCGACCCACCCGATCGGGTCGCTCACGTCCTCAAGTCCGTAGGCGTCACAGAAGACGCGCAGGCGGCGCCCACGCTCGGAGGGCGTGCCGAACTCCTCTCCCCCGTACAGCGGCACGAACCTCCAGAGCGCGTGCGCGACGTCCCACACACGGGGCCGGGCGCGGCGAAGTCCCAGTCAACGAACGCCACCGGCTTGCCATTCCGGACGATCGTGTTGTACGGCGCGACGTCGTTGTGGCAAATCACCTCGCCCTCGCGCGGGGCACCGACCGCGAACCTCCACAGGGCACCCTCGGGCGGTGTGAAGCCGACGGTGGCATCGTGGTAGCACCTGAGCAGCCTCGCGACTTCGGAGAGGGCGTCGTCGGTGGCGAAGCTCACGCGAGGGTCCGGGGAGGTCCCGCCCTCGAGGTACGTGAGCACCTCGCGGCCCCGCTCATCCGTGCCGAGCACCCTGGGCGAGCCCGGAAAGCCCGAGCGCTCGAGGTGGAGCAGCAGGGAGTGGACGGCCGGCGTCCAGGGGCCGGTGCGACGCCTCACCGTGTCGCCCACGCGCACAGCGCCCGTCACGTTGCCGTCATCGAACGGGGTCTCGGTCACGTCGAGCTCCATTCACACGCACTTGCGACTCACCCGAAAGGGTAGGAGCATGGAACCGCCCTGCGGGGTATCGTGCAGGGGCACGCTCGTGTTGTTTAATGTACACAGGCCGAGTGTAGCCAACGCTCGGGCCGCGCACAAGCGGAGCCGGAAAGGAGGCACCACATGCAGATACGGCGAGTGCAATACGCCGACCGACAAGAGATGCTGTACGGGGTCCGGAGGATGACCTCCGATGGCTGGCTGGTCGAGGCGCTCGCGACACTTCCCCACGACTCCTACCGGGTGACCTATGGCAGGAGGGATCCGGGCTCGGCCCGGACCGAACGCGCAACGGAGGCCGAGCCGGCGGCGTAGGGCCGTGCAGGTACCCGCGACAGAGCATTGGCGAGGCGGTGAAGGGGGTCACAGCCTTCCACCGCCTCCTTGTATGTGCGCATGTGCCCAGGAAGAGCCTTCCGTCGTGCGCTCAGGCTGGCACGATATCAGCAGGTGCACCCCCAGTACACCATTCGGGAACGTTGCCCAACCAGCCCTCAGCGGAAGTCGTACGCCCCGAACACGTACCCGTTCTCCGCGCGCACGACCACGTTCAGCTCCCGGTCCGGAGGCACGGGAGTCAGATTCTCGGCCCCTCCTCCGGACAGTGGCATCCTCACCCCCTCGTAAGAGACTATCCACACCGGTACGTCCACGAACCCATCTGGATACTCATCAGCCAGGCCAGCACGCTGAAGATCACTAATGTAGTCGTGGGGAGGTCGCTGTGTCAGCAGCACGTACTTCGCGGTCACCCAGGGGGCGTGCGATGGCACGTAGCCCAGACGGTTGGCTATGGCTATCGCCTGCCTCTCGGACACCTTCGGCGGCCTCATCGAGGCGGGAGGGGTGCGGAACGAGATGGTGTCTCCTGGCCCCGCCTCTCCAGGCGTCCAGGTGGGAATGCCCCGAGGGGGAGTGAGCGCGATAGTAGGCAGGTTCTTGGTCGGCAGGGTCGGGATCGGAGGTGGCGTGAGGTCGGGACGCAGGGACGGGTCGCGGCCGCATTGACCCCAGCTATCTCGCTCTTCGGCATCTGGTGCCTGGAGGAGGCGAGTATCGCCACAAGCGCTGCCAGGCACACCAGAACGGTCACCCCGCCCATCAGCGGGAGCTGCAAGCGCGGTCTCTGGGTGCTCATCGGCCCACACCTCCAACTCTCTGCAGGTATGACGGATAGCTGAAGAGCTTGCCTGGGTGCCAAAGGGGTGCCTGGAGCCGATGTCCGGATTATACCACCGTTCGCGCCTCCGGGCCCCCTGCTTCCGACCCGAACCGGAATCGTGCTAAATTCAGGGAGCTATGAGCACTCCCGTCCGGCAGCAGTACCTCAGCATCAAGAGGCAGTACCCCGGCACCATCCTGTTCTTCAGGCTCGGCGACTTCTACGAGACGTTCGACGACGACGCGAGGCTCGTGGCCGCCGAGCTCGACATCGCGCTCACCGCGCGGGAGATCAGGGGCAAGAAGGTGCCGCTCGCGGGCGTGCCCTACCACGCGGCCGAGGGCTACATAGCCAAGCTCGTGGCGAAGGGCCACAAGGTCGCGGTGTGCGAGCAGCTGACCGAGCCGAACGGTCGGGACATGATCGAGCGTAGGGTCGTGAGGGTCGTCACCCCCGGCACCGTGGACGAGCCCGCGATGCTCGACTCCAGGCGCAACAACTACGTCGCCGCGCTCGTGCTCGGGCGCGAGGGCGCGGGCCTGGCCTACGCCGATGTCTCGACCGGCGAGATCGCCGCGGCCCAGCTCGGCGGACAGGAGGCCCGCGAGCGCGCGCGAGAGGAGCTGGCGCGGATAGCGCCCGCCGAGGTCGTCGTGGCGGAGGGACCTTCGAGCGCCGAGCCCGGCGAGGAGTGGAGCTTCCTGCACTCTCCCGAGCCGTTCGAGGCTCACGTCTCGACCACGGAGGGCTGGCGCTGGAGGTACGACCGCGCCCAGGAGGCCGTGCTGGAACACACGGGCGCGAGCTCGCTCGAGGCGTTCGGCCTCGAGGGGAAGCGGCTCGCCACCCGCGCGGTCGGCGGACTGCTCCAGTACATAGAGTCCACCCACCCGGCCTCGCTGCAGAACCTCCAGCACGTGCGGACGTACGCGCTCGACGAGTACCTGCCTCTGGATGAGCGCACGCGCCGCAACCTCGAGCTGATGGAGAGCAGCCGGGGCGACCGCTCCCTCTCCCTGCTCGCCGTGCTCGACCACACCCTCACGCCGATGGGCGGCCGCCTCCTCAGGCGCTGGATCAGCCGGCCCCTGCTGGACCGAGAGGCGCTCGAGCGCAGGCTGGACAACGTGGATGCCCTCGTGCGCGACGAGATCCTGCGCGCGAGGCTGCGCGAGGAGCTCGGAGGCGTCTCGGACCTGGAGAGGCTCACGAACCGCGCGGTGCAGGGCACGATCAGCCCTCGGGAGCTGCGCGCGCTCGGCGAGACGCTCGGCAGACTGCCCGGGCTCAGGCGGTCGCTCTCCGATCTGACCGCCTTCCCCTCCGGACGCATCCAGCCGGCGCCCGACCTCGCCGACCTCGTGCTCACCGCGCTCGTGGACGATCCCCCGACCACGCGCTCCGGAGAGCCGGTCATCCGGGAGGGCTACTCTCAGGAGCTCGACCGGCTGCGGAGCGCCTCCGGCGAGGCCAGGCGCTGGATCGCGGCGCTCGAGCGGGAGGAGCGCGAGCGGACGGGCATCCGCAACCTCAAGGTCGGGTACAACAAAGTGTTCGGGTACTACATCGAGGTCACGAACTCCGCGAAGGACCTCGTGCCCGACGACTACATCCGCAAGCAGACGCTCGTCGGGGCCGAGCGTTACATCACCCCCCAGCTCAAGGAGTACGAGTCGCTCATCCTCAACTCCCAGAGCCAGGCCGAGGAGCTGGAGGCCACTCTGTACCGACGGATAGTCGGGCAGGTGGCGGCCCACGCGCCGATGCTCACCGCCTGCGCCGCGTCGCTCGCGGAGCTCGACTGCCTGCTCTCGTTCGCGGAAGCCTCCGCCCGCAACTCCTACGTCCGCCCCGAGCTCACCGACGGGGACGATATCCACATCCTCGGCGGGCGGCATCCGGTCGTGGAGCAGCGCAGCCCCGAGGGGTTCGTCCACAACGACTGCGAGCTCGACACGAGCTCGCAGCAGATCCTGCTAATCACCGGGCCGAACATGGCGGGCAAGAGCACCTACCTCAGGCAGGTGGCGCTCATCGCGCTGATGGCCCAGATAGGCTGCTTCGTGCCCGCCGACAGCGCGCGCATCGGCCTCGTGGACCGCATCTTCACGCGCGTGGGCGCTCAGGACGACATCGCGAGCGGACAGAGCACGTTCATGGTCGAGATGACCGAGACGGCGTACATCCTCGGTCACTGCACCCCCCGCTCGCTCGTCGTGCTCGACGAGATCGGGCGCGGCACGAGCACCTACGACGGCCTCGCGATAGCGCAGGCGGTGGTGGAATACCTGCACAACAACCCCCGAGCGGCCGCCAAGACGCTGTTCGCGACGCACTACCACGAGCTGAACGCGCTCGCGGACGTGCTGCCGAGGGTGCGAAACTACCGAATGGACGTGCTCGAGGAAGGTGACGAGGTGGTGTTCCTGCGCAAGGTCGTGCCGGGGGGCGCGGACCGCTCGTACGGCATCCACGTCGCGAGGCTCGCGGGCGTGCCGCGTGCAGTCGTGCGCCGGGCGCAGGAGCTGCTGAAGGGGCTGGAGTCGGGCGGCCACCGGAACGGGGGCGCGCCCAGGGAGGAGCCCGAACCCCAGCTCACCTTCCTCAACCCCGACGACGGCCTCCTGCGCGAGATCGCCTCGCTCGAGGTAGAGGCGATGACCCCGCTCGAGGCGCTCACCCATCTGTTCGAGCTCAGATCGAGGGCGGCGGGCAAGCTCGACGGCCAGGTATCACGGGAGCGGTAGACGGGAATGAGCAATCGCACACGAGCGGGAGCACTTCGGACGATCCGGCGCGTGCTCGCCGCGGACTGCGCCTGCGAGCCGGGCGACTTCCTCGAGAAGAGAGTCACGGTCGTCGAGGCGAGGACGCTGCCGGGGCGGAGACGGTTCCCGGTGCCCCCGAGACCACTGATGGTCTTCACGATGGGCGAGGGAGTCGTGATCAGCTGCCACCAGGAGTGCGAGGGCTGGATTCGCCACTACATCGCCGGACTCGAGCGCGACGCCGTCTTCTCATCGCGCGTGATCGGCATGATCTCCCAACTGGTGGAGTCGGAGGGCGAGGTTCTGGCTGGCCCGTACCTGGCGTTCGGCTGCTCCGCCGACTCCCTGATGCCGGCCGAGCCTCCGCCCGGGGTCGAGGTCTCGCTCGTGCGCGGGGAGGACGTGCGCGAGCTGTATAGCCACCCCGGCTTCACGAATGCGCTCACGTACAGCGTCGAGGGAGAGATCCGGGACGTGGCCGCGGCGGTCGCCTGCTCGGGCGGAGAGATAGTGGGCATCGCGGGCGCGACGGACGACTGCGAGGAGATGTGGCAGATCGGGGTGGACGTCGTGGAGACCGAGCGAGACCGGGGAGTGGGCAAGGCGCTCGTGAGCCGGCTCACCCGCGAGGTCCTCGACCGGGGGAAGGTGCCCTACTACTGCGCGAGGATCTCGAACCTGCGCTCGCGGTCGCTTGCGCTGTCCGTCGGCTACCGGCCCGCCTGGACCAGTCTGGAGGCGAGGGCGCGGTAGGACTCCTGCGGCCCTACTCCAATATCCACTTGTCGACGTCCCGGCAGTAGCCCAGGATCTCCTCCGGCTCGAAGAAGAGCGCGATCTCCCGCTCCGCGGACTCCGGGCTGTCGGAGCCGTGGATCACGTTGCGGCCGAGGGTTAGGGCCAGGTCGCCCCGTATGCTGCCGGGAGGGGAGTCCACGGGATTCGTCGCGCCCATCGTCTTGCGGACGACCGCGACGGCGTCCGGCCCCTCGAATATGGCGACGACGGACGGCGCGGAGGTGATGAAGCTCACGAGCCCCTCGAAGAACGGCTTGCCCTCGTGCTCCGCGTAGTGGCGGTGCGCGGTCTCCCGATCTATCCGGATCATCTTTATCGCGGAGACGCGGAGCCCCCGATCCTCGAGCCTCCTGACTACCTCGCCGATCAGGCCGCGCTGGACGGCGTCGGGTTTGACGATCACGAGCGTGCGATCCAAGTTCTGCCCCTTCCTCCCGCTGAGATTCGGACGAGGGGCGCTCGGACGAGCGCCCCTGACGAGACGGCGGCCCGGCCGCCGGAAGCTGTTCACACAGCCAGACCAAGTATGACATCAACCGGAGGGTCCGCGCCAGCCTAGAGCCTGTTATGCACTTTCTGTAAGTGCGCGTCCTACAACGGATTGCGGCGCGAGCGCTGGCAGGGCGGGCACCAGGAAACCGGCATCTCGCCTATGGTTTTGCCAAAGTTCATAACACGCTCAAGATCGCCGTACCTGCTCGGCTTCCTGAGTCCGGTTGAACCGCGTCCGGCTGGGGGATCTCGGGCTGGACGCCGCGCTCGGGCGGGGTATCGGGACCGGGCGGCACCACCTCCGGGTCCACGGGCACCCCCTCGGGCTCGGCCTCCGGACTGCGCTCGGGAGGGTCGGGAAGATCCGGAAGCTCCGGCGCGTGCTCGGGGACGTCCGGCATCTCACGGGGCTCCATCACCTCCGGGTCGTACGGCTCCGGCTCCTCGGGCGTGGTAACGGGCTCCTCACTAGGCGTCTCGCCTCGGTACGTGGCAAACATGACTCCCTCCTCGGAGTTGCAGTTGTGAGAGGCTTGATAGCCGCAGGATGCGCGCCAGCGGGAGGCTCTTCGGCGGCTCGTGTCACTTCGGTGGGTCGGGGTTGCTTCCCGCTCGCGGAGTCCGCGTGCCTTCGGACCTCGGTAACTCCAGGGGCAGCCTGAAGCTGTACCTCCGGCCGTCGGCCGCCCGGACGGAGTCCATCACGAGGGCCAGCGAGCGCGCGCTCCTCGGCACGCCGCCGAACTCCAGCGTGAACTCCACCGTCTGGCCCGGCAACGCCTTGCCCTCTATCGCACGCGGATCGCCCGCCTGGCTCGACCAGCCCTGACCCGTGGCGGGATAGCGCTGCCCCCGGTCGTCGACCAGATAGTAGGGCGGTGGCTGCGGCGGCGCGCCGTGCCCCCAGGCGGTCCGGAACAGGGTAACTGTGCTCGCGCCATTGTTCTTCAGCTTAAGGTACGTCCGGGTGACCGGTTGCGACTCATACAGCCCGCCGTGCGACCGGCGAGCGTAGCCGCCCTCGTAGTCCACCCTCCAGATGCTGAGCCTCAGGGGGCCAACCGACGCCGTCGCCTTCTGGCCCACCTGGCCATTATAATAATGAGGTGTGCCGCTCCGCTCGCGCTCTCCCGGGCGTCCACATCCGCCCATCAGGACGGCCAGAAGACAGAACGACAGAGCCAGGCGGAGCGCAACCGAGGACGATCTCATAGATTTCCCACATCCGACGGCAGAGTCACGAGCCCGCCACTACGGAGTCAGGTAGAACGGTCGCCAGGCCGTACAGTCGAAGATGCCGGGATCTCCCGTGATCATCCCATGATACGTCTGAGACCCTATCTTGCTGTTCCGGTAGTTCGGGTACCAGTCGTCGCCCACCTGGAAGTGCGAGGACGAGGTCTGTTTGCCGATCGCGCGGCTGATGTAGTCGGGATGACCACCCGAGCACCAGTCGGGGTAGTCGTTTACGTGGGTGCTGAAGAGCCACTCGCCGCGCAGGTTGCTGTGACGATACCAGAAGGACTCGTATAGCTCACCTATCGTGCGGGTGCCCTGATCCCACTTGACTACCTGCTCGGTCCAGAAGTCGTAGCCGCAGACGCTGCCGTGGCAATGGTAGGTACCGTAGTAGCCCGATCTCTCACGCCTGGCAAACGAATCTGTCGTGAGGGTCCCTGGATCCTGGTACAGGGCAGGCCCTGACTCGCCTGTGTCTGAGTCGGGGACAACGCTCGTGCTATCAGCACTCGTGCCGGCAGCCTGTAGAGCCTTAGCGCTCGACGTCATCGTGATGAGATCGTCGAGCAGACCGCTCTTGACGAGAGCGGCCTTGCTGGCGTAGCTGCCGTAGCCAGTCAGGGGCACAACCAGTAACTGGCCCTGATTGACAGTGTAGGCCGTAAGATACATCTGGCCACCGTATGGACCCAATGCGTAAACCGCCGTACTGGATCTGCTGCTCAGAAGGGAGTGGGGAATCGCCTCTGCCTGCCAGAGCCGCTCCTGATGCGAGGTCCAATCATCGAGCGATCCGCTCTGGTCGAATTGCGCCAGACCCACGATACTCGTTTCCTGTGGCAGCGACCTCGAGATCGCTCACGTACATCAGTACACGGTTGGTCTGGCTGTCTGAGTTCGCGGGATAGTACCCACGAGCGTCCCCCAAATCGGCGGTATCCCAATCCGACGGCACCAGCATCGAGTAACCGTACTCGCTGTCAGCACGCTGTACGAACCCTCCTATCAGGGGGCTCTGCGGCACGGGTGTCGCCGTGCTGGCCGGAGACGCTCCCAGGGACAGCGGCGCCGGGAGAATGGGAAGCATGATGCCGTACTTGTGGATCAGAGATCTCATCGTCGTATCTCCAACACCTACTGGTTTGGCTCTTCCTCTAGCGCGATCCTCGCGACTTCCTCCGGAGAACTAGGCATATTGGCCCCCTGCTTGGACTACTTCCCGGGCTCGTCAGGAGGAATCTTCGTCGGAGCGATCTCGTCGGGCGAGTGCGACGGTGTGGGTTGAGGCAGGGACATACCGCCGCGACCCAAGTCGTTCAACACGACCTGCAAGCCCTTCTCATTGGGAGAGGTGGCCATGAACGGTATCGTCCCTGTTCGCAGGTCGAAGAGGTAGGTGATATACTGTGCACGCCGACGGTCCGCGTTGGCTAGGTGTCTTCCACCGGCAAATCTGCTGACGTCGAAGTCCCCGCGCAGCACGACCAGCATCATGGGGATGTTGTGACCCAGGCCGGTCGACTCGGCCTCCGCCTCGGTGGCGCGTCGGGCAAGCACGACCTCGGCTTTGCCGCTCAGAGTCGGGTACGTGGCCTCTGTGTCCTCTAGCGCGATCCTCGCGACTTCCTCTGGGGTACTATGAACGTTGGGACGTCCCGTAGACATATCCGCCCCTCCTTGCTTTGTTAGAGCAAACGTGAACAGGAGCGCTGCTGGTAACACCACGCCAAGCGACCTAACCCCCACCTTGAGCGGCGATCTCATCGTATTCCTCACTTCTATTTCGGATACTTTACGGTCCAACTGTGGTACGTGGTGTTGCAGCTGGTGATACTGCCATCGACGTTGTTGCGAATGGCGTTGTAGCACCAGTATTCCAGGTATTTGTACCTCCGGGGTTGTATTCGTTGCTCTCCGTATGCACAGTACCAATTGGACAGCTTAGGCAACTCGACTCGCCCCCAGAGGCGACGTAGGGCAGAGAATGATTCATGAACATAGGTATGACCTTGCCGCGAATGTCATCGCAATTTGCGCTACTACAGAATTGCGCTCGCCATGTGCTGCTGCCTACGTAGTACACCGTGTAATCATACCGACCGCCGTTTCCGAGAAGTAGCGTCTCGTTGACGGCCTTATACTGGTCGCCCTTGTTGTCCTCCCCATCGCGGGTCTTCAAACGTAACTGCCCCAGCGGGGAGGTAGAGGCCTACCTCCCCGCTGGGATCGAGGGAATAGAGAGAGGCTCGGGTATAGGCAACCGAGCTAGCAGCACCGGATGTATCGTAGCCATGTAAGCAGGCAGCCACCGATAGCGAGCAACCCGATGGCCGTAATGCTGCCGTAGGGGATGCTGGTATTGTCGGTGGTCTTCATACCCCCGCCTCCTGTGTTAGGCACACCGCTTGGAATAGATGAGGTTTTGCCCTGTGCGGAGTAGTTACTGACACATCCCTTCAAAGCCCGCCAACTGCCGTTCCAAAGTAGCGTGTGGCTTGGGGCGGGAGGAGCATACCGGCTCCTCTCGGGAGTGTTGTAAGCCACGATCTCCCTCCGGTTGCTATCGTAGGCTGCGGATACGTTCGGGCCGCTCGGGCCGGCACTCACCTCCTGCCTGGTCCAGGTCTTCCCGTCCCAGCTCCAGGTATCGCTGAGAGCGTTTGCGCTCCCTCCATTCCCCGCGAACAGTACCACCTGCCTGCTCGCTGCATCGTAGGCCATGCCTGCGTCGGTGCGCGCGGGCGGGGATGTTGCCGGGCGCTGCTCCGTCCAGTTGCTACCGTCCCAGGTCCACGTGTCGTCGAACAGGTCCCCCTTCGTGTGCCCCACCCCTCCGAACATCACCACCTGCCCGGTAGCCGAGTCGTACACCATACTCGCCGAGGAGCGCGCGGGAGGGGACGTGGGATGTTGGAGGACCCAGGTCCTGCCATTCCAGGTCCAGGTACGGTTCTGAGGGATGGGCTCGGCCATCTGGCTCTGCGGGTTTGGCAGTTCCCCGCCGAAGAGCACCACCTTCCCCGTAGACGCATCGTAGGCCATGCTTGGAGATCCAAGTTGAGCGGGTGGAGACGTAGCTGGATGTAGCTCGGTCCAGTTCGTGCCGTCCCAGGTCCAGGTATCGTTCAACGGACCGTTGCCTCCGTGCCCTCCGTACAGCACTACCTGCTTCGTGGCCGCGTCGTAGACCATATCAGTGCTATCCCTTGGTGACGGGGAGTTCGTGGGGCGCAGTTCCTGCCATCCCTTCCCGTTCCAGACCCACGTATCGTTCAACTGCCCGTAAGGCGATGCTGCTATACCTCCGAACAGCACCACTTGCCCTGTGGCCGCGTCGTAAGCCATAGCTGTGGACCATCTTGGCGGGGAGACCTGTGGGACGCAGCTAGAGTTTGGAGCCTGATGTCTGTTCCCCTGCGCGAAGGCGGGCGAGGTCAAAGCCCAGCTCATAAGCAATGCGGTAATCACCATGCGTATCACTTGCATCTTCGGACCTTTATGACGTGCTCAAAGTCCACGTCTGGCTTACGGGAATGCTATCGCTCAATCCACCGCTTAAGCGTACCGGCCATCCGGCTGTAGCGTACAGTACCAAAGCATCACGTGCGCTATCGTACGCCAATCCGTCGTAATAGGTGGCCGGTGATGTGATCAGGAATTGCATCCAGTCGCTCCCGTTCCACAACCACATATCACTCAAGGGTGTGGTAACGTTCAATCCCCCGAGAAGTACCACGGGCTGATTAGAGTCGATGTGTACCATTTGGGCGAAGGATCGCTCCCCTGGGCTGGCCGAGACCTGTTGCTCAGTCCAGTTTGCCCCATCCCATGTCCAGGTATCGTTGAGCGGCAAGGATGTGCTGGCACCTCCAAACAGCACCACGTTCTGTGCCGCGGCGTTGTACGCCATCGCTGCATCCATTCGCGCCTGAGGGCTGTCAGCAGGGTTCGCTTGCGTCCAGTTATCGCCGTCCCACAGCCAGGTTTCGTTGATCAATGTGACGTCCCTCGGCTTGTTAGGGACGCAGCCCCCGAACAGCACTACGTTGCCGTGGGCTGCGTCGTACACCATGCATACCTCGTTGCGTGGTGATGGTGATACAGATGGCAGGAGCTCCGTCCAGTCGTTACCATCCCATATCCAGGTGTCATTGAGGGCTTGGCCGTCGCTCAAGCCGCCGAACAGGACGGCTTGTCCTCTGGCTGTATCGTAGACAAATCCAGCACCGCTTCTGGCAGATGGTGAATGGGAGGGATTGAGCTCGATCCAGGTCTGTCCGTTCCACGTCCAGGTATCCGCATATATGTTGGTGTCGCCGCTGAAGAGCAGCACCACTCGATTACCCTCGTCGTACACCATATTAGGCATAGTCCTGGGTGAAGGCTGAACGGGAGGATTCTGTTGAACCCAGTTGCTGCTTATCTGATTGTTCATGAGTATGTTCCCTTCCTGCTGTGCCGGTTAGGCAGCGCTGTCAACAACTAGGAGTGCTTGATACGTACGAGACGGTTCGCGCGCTGAAAGCACCGCACGAGGGTCGCTGCACCGCGAGGTCCCAATCGCCACAACTGGAACTGCTTCCCTGCCAGTACTGCCAGACCACTGGTTGGCACTGTCCGCGTGTTGTACTGGACACGTGGTTGTCGAACTCGCTGCCCGCACTGGTCTTCGTGTTGCAGCTCGCATCACAGGGGCTGCAGCCCAAGTTGACGCAGCGCGCGATGTATATAACCGCAGCGTATCGGAAGTTGAATCCGGAGCCAAATAGGGTATCGTAACTATCCAGGTTGAAGTACAGGCCCATCGGAAAACCTGAATTGGAAGCCATAGCGTCCTGCCAGCCGTTCAGCACGTCCTGACTGCTGGATATCGACGTGCCGCTCCAGCCATAGTTCCCCTTCTCTATGTCGGCGAATATGGTCGTACCTCCTATGTACTGTTGTGCCTTCGTATTGCTTACCCAGGTATTGAACGCGGCGTTCGCCTGCTTCTGCCCCCATTGATACGCGGTTGACCCCGAGGGCTTGGCGCCCGGCCCCTCGAGGTCCCAGTAGTCATAGGTGTAACACTCACCCGCTGCGTTTGCATCTGTCGGGCTGAAGTAGTTCCAATTCGATGCCGTGCCCGATCCAAACCGCCCTATGTAGAACTGAGGAGCCCCCCAACCCGCTCCGTGGGAGAGGTTCGTAAGGCTGTCGACGCCCCAGTAGTGACTGAAAGCTTCCGCACCCTTCGGAATCAGCCCCTCAAGGGTACCGGCAAGAACTAAGGCTGCACCGGCTGCGACGGTGCCTTTGAGCAACTTGCGTCTGCTCATCAGCAATTCGCCCGGTTCGTCGCTCGCGGCCTCAAGCACTTGCTTGATCTCATCCTCAGTGGCACCATTCTGCTTGGCCAGCTCGAAGTAGCCGTTACTACAGCTATCACAGCCACTCCTTGCTTTCTTCACCCCCATCTTGATGGCGTCAATACGTACTTGTTCTGAGTTACGCTTACGGAACATCATGCAAGCTCTCCTTTGTCTAAGCGTTCCAGCCTTGCGGCCTGAGCCGCGTAGACGTATGGCCCGAGCACGGGGCGACTGCATCGCCCCGTGCTCAAGCGATTAGTGTACTCATCGCGTCGTGCCGCCTGCTCCCACACTTGGCAACTCGCTCGGCGCTGCCTCGCCGGTCCCGCCCTGCTGGTTGTCGGTGGCCTGGGACGTGGCATCTGGCCCCCGAACCGGACGAGGCTGGGGCGGGGAGAGCATCGGACGGGCGGCCACCGCCGCCCCTTTGAGCAGACCGGTTGCGAGCACGAGCACCATCAGCCAACGCGAGGAAAGTAGCCGTATGCGGTTCATAGCAAGCCTCCCGTGCCCGAAGGGTGCTACCATATCAGGCGGGGATGCGGAGGACGGGGCACGTAGCTTGCTGGGTCCCCGAAGCCTGTGGCTCTCCCCTTCCAGCGAAGGCGAGAACGATTGACGCGAGCATACAACCGGGAGGCCAGCCGCACAAGAGGTGAACGTACCCGTTTTGGGCTCAGTCTCGAGTACAAACACACATTCAGAACGTCTCGCCCAGGCCCCAGTAGTACATCGTGAGCCTGGCGTCGTTCGAGAGCCCCAGCTTGGATCGCACCCGACAGGCTGTATTCCTCACCGATTGATCTTCGAGCTGCAGTCTCTCGGCGATCTGCTTCGGCTCCCATCCCCGTGCGAGATACCGTAGCACGATCCTCTCTGTGGACCTGAGCCTGCTTGCCGTGTCGGGGGTGAGCCTGTACCTCTCACCTCTAGCGATCCTTTCTCGGATCTCGGAGAGTACCGAACCCCTCGGCCGCGCCAGAGCCATACTTATCGAGACTAGGGCAAGAGATCCAAGCTCCCACAGGTCCTCTGAGTGCTCAGGGCAGGTGTTGCGTGTCGCCACTATCGTCTTCTCGGGCGGGATCTTCATCGCCTCCAGCAGCCTGAGAGCGTGGCTCGGAGGAATGTCCAGCAGCAGTTTGATCTCTGCCGACCTCTGCACGAGCACACCCAGATCGGACAGCGCGAGAGACACTGCGTAGGCTGTCGAGCGCTCGCCGCATAGCACCTCCAACCTGTCGAGTGGCGGGACCAAAGAGAACAAGATGGAGCTCGGGTTCTTCTCCACGGACGGCCTCCCTTCCCACCGGTCGGGGGCCGTGCCCCGCGGGGCTGGGTGATGAGGTATCGGGCCTCCGTCCGGTATGGCGAAAGCGATTGCGCGAATGCTATCACGAACGAGACCAGGACGGGGTTGAGGAAAGGTTGAGGTCACGGACGAGCTCGGAGGCGGCAAGGCCGGCGGGCCGCGCGCCGGGTGCGACGTCGTGGCCCGTGGGTCAGGGAGGCGGAGGCTGGTTCGGGCGGGAGCTCAGGCCGCGTTGGCGCGGCCGCAGCACTTCTTGTACTTCCTGCCGCTGCCGCACGGGCACGGGTCGTTCCTGCCCACCTTCTTCGCGTTCCGCCTCGGAGCGGGCGGCCCCGCGTCCCCGTCACGGTTCGTGGTGGTCTCCATCGGCGGCTGCCGGAGCTCGCGTGCGATCGTCACCTTGAAGATGGTCGTCGCGACCTCGTGCCTGATGCTGTGCATCAGCTGCTCGAACTCCTGGTAAGCCTCGGACTTGAACTCGACCAGCGGGTCGCGCTGACCGAACGCCCTCAGCCCGATGCCCTCGCGCAGCTCGTCAATGTTCGTCAGGTAGTCCGCCCAGAGCGTGTCGACGATCTGCAGCAGCACCAGCCTCTCGAGGACGCGCATGTCCTCCCCGAGCTCGCGCTCCTTCGCGTCGTACGCCTCGGTCGCCAGCTCCATCAGGAAGCTCTTGATCTCCTCGGAGGTGAGGCCGTGGAGCGACTCGGGCGTCACGTCCCCCGGCAGGGGCAGGATCATCGCGGCGGAGCGGAGCAGCCCCTCGCGGTCCCACTCGTCCGGGTCCTCCGAGTCGGTGAACTGGGCGACCAGCTCCTCGACCTCGTCCTCGACCATCTCGAGGATCCGCTCACGGTTGCCCTCGTCGGCGAGGATTCGGTCGCGCATCGTGTAGATCACGTCGCGCTGCCGGTTCATCACGTCGTCGTACTGCACGACGTGCTTCCTGGCGTCGAAGTTGTAGCCCTCCGCCTTCGCCTGAGCCGACTCGATCTGCTTGGATACCACCCCGGCCTCGAGAGGCGTGCTGTCGTCCACGCCCAGGCGCCCCATGATGCCGGACACCCGGTTGATCCCGAACCGCCGCATGAGCTCGTCCTCGAGCGAGACGTAGAACCGGCTGCTGCCGGGGTCGCCCTGTCGGCCCGAGCGGCCTCGGAGCTGGTTGTCTATGCGGCGCGCCTCGTGGCGCTCGGTGCCGATGATGTGCAGCCCCCCGAGGTCCGCCACGCCCCCGCCCAGCACGATGTCGGTGCCGCGGCCAGCCATGTTCGTCGCGATCGTGACCGCCCCAGGCTGTCCCGCCTGGGCGACGATCATCGCCTCCTTCTCGTGGTAGCGCGCGTTCAGCACCTCGTGCTTGATCCCCCGGCGCTTGAGCAGCTCGCTCAGCCGCTCGCTCTTCTCGATCGAGGTCGTGCCGACCAGCACCGGCCTCCCGATCCTGTGCAGCTCCTCCACCTCGTCCGCGACCGCCCGGAACTTGCCCTCCTCCGTCTGGAAGATCCGGTCGGAGTAGTCGGTCCGGATCATCGGGCGGTTGGTCGGGATCTGGACGACGTCCATGTTGTAGATCTTCCGGAACTCCTCGACCTCGGTCGCGGCGGTGCCGGTCATCCCCGCGAGCTTGTCGTACATCCGGAAGTAGTTCTGGATGGTGATCGTCGCGAGCGTCTGCTGCTCGCGCTGGACCTTGAGCCCCTCCTTCGCCTCGATCGCCTGGTGGAGCCCCTCCGAGTACCGCCGTCCGTACATCAGGCGGCCGGTGAACTCGTCCACGATGATGACCTGGCCGTCCTGGATGGTGTACTCCTGGTCCAGGTGGTACAGCGCCTTCGCCTTGAGCGCGTTGTCGAGGTAGTGCGTGGCCTCGCTGTACTCGGGGTCGTACAGCGACCTGCCGGAGGGTATGCGCAGCAGCTTCTCCGCGTGGCTGATGCCCTCGTCCGTCAGGTTGACGACCTTGTGCTTCAGGTCCACGGTGTAGTCGGCGTCCTCCCGCAGCTGGCGGGCGAGCTGCGCGAACTGGTAGTACACCTGCGTGTTCTGCTCGGCCTGTCCGCTTATGATGAGGGGAGTGCGCGCCTCGTCTATGAGGATGTTGTCCACCTCGTCCACGATCGCGTAGTGCAGCCCGCGCTGCACCTTCTCGGAGAGGTCGCGTGCCATGTTGTCTCTGAGGTAGTCGAAGCCGAACTCGTTGTTCGTGCCGTAGGTCACGTCCGCCAGGTACGCCTCCTGCCTCGGCACCGGCCTGAGCATCTCCAGCTCGCCCGAGTGCTCCGGATCGAACACGAACGCGGACTCGTGCTGCAGGCAGCCCACCGAGAGGCCGAGGTAATGGTACACCTGCCCCATCCACTGGGCATCGCGCCTGGCGAGGTAGTCGTTGACGGTGACCACGTGCACGCCCTCGCCCTCGAGCGCGTTCAGGTAGGCCGCGAGCGGCGCGACGAACGTCTTGCCCTCGCCGGTCATCATCTCGGCGATGTTGCCCTGGTGCAGCACCGCCCCGCCCATGATCTGGACGTCGAACTGGCGCTTGTCGAGCGTGCGCTGAGTAGCCTCGCGCACGAGCGCGAAAGCCTCGGGCAGCAGGTCGTCCAGGCTCTCGCCGTCGCGCGCCCTCCGCTTCAGCTCCTCGGTGCGCTCGAGCATCTGCTCCCGCGAAAGCGCCTTGACCCCGTCCTCCAGCGCGTTGACCCGCTCGACTATCGGCCTAAGCCTGCGGGCTGTGCGCTCGGCGGGAGTGCCCGCGATCTTGTTGAAAATACCTAGCACGATTCCCCCAAAGACGGCGCGCGCGTACGAGGCGCGACCGCAAACTGCTTATGTCCTAACGATTATAACGCACAACGCCCATCCGCCTGTTCCCGCCGAGCTGGTACAATCGTGGTCGTGCCAGGAGGCGTCGTTGGACCCTGAAGTGCTCACCGAACCGAGGTCGCTCCCGTCGGTCTCGGAGCTACTGGAGGAGCTGGGAGAGGAGCGCGCGCCGCACGACCTCCTGGTGGCGTCCGTGCGGCGCGCGCTCTCCGAGGCGAGGGCCCGGCTCGCCGAGGGGGGCGTGGTCCACAGGGCCGAGCTGGTCGAGTCGGCGCGCCGGGAGCTGGCCGCGGCGCTCGCCCCCTGGCCCCGCAGGGCGATCAACGCGACGGGTGTGGTGCTCCACACGAACCTCGGCAGGGCCCCCCTCTCGGAGGACGCTGTCCGCGCGATGCGCGAGGCCACGAGCTACTGCGACCTCGAGCTCGACCTGGAGAGCGGAGAGCGCGGACAGCGCGACTCGCACGTGTCGGAGCTGCTCGCGCGGCTCGTCGGCGCGGAGGCCGCGACGGTGGTGAACAACAACGCCGGAGCGCTCGTGCTCGCGCTCTCGGCGCTGGCGCGCGGCCGGGAGGTGATCGTCTCGCGCGGCCAGGCGGTGGAGATCGGCGGGCGGTTCCGCATCCCGGAGGTGCTGGAGCAGAGTGGGGCGGTGCTCCGGGACGTGGGCACCACCAACCGGACGTACGCGAGCGACTACGAGGCCGCCTGCAACGAGCGGACGGCGCTGCTGCTCCGGGTTCACCACAGCAACTTCCACCTCGAGGGCTTCGTGGCGGACGTCGGGGTGGAGGAGCTGGTGGAGGTCGCGCGGCCGCACGGGCTGCGGGTGCTGAATGACCTGGGTAGCGGCTGCCTGGTGGACACGGCCTCGCTGGGTCTGCCGCACGAGCCGACCGTGCAGGAGAGCGTCGCGGCCGGGGCCGACCTGACCGTGTTCAGCGGGGACAAGCTGCTCGGGGGACCGCAGGCGGGGCTGATCGTGGGGCGGGAGGACGCGGTCCGGGCGCTCCGTCGCCATCCCCTCGCCAGGGCGCTGCGCTGCGACAAGGTCACGCTCGCGGGCCTGCACGCGACGCTCCTGCACTACCTCGAGGGCGAGGCGACGGAGAAGATCCCCGCGCTGCGGATGCTCGCCAGGCGTCCGGAGGAGCTGGAGGCAGAAGCGCGGAGCTGGCTGGAGCGCCTCCATCTGCCTGGAGCGAGCGTGGAGCGGGCCAGCTCGGCAGTGGGCGGAGGGGCGCTGCCGCAGGCCAGGATCCCCACCTGGTGCCTCGTGCTCGATCCGTCCCGCTTAGGATGGTCGGCGGACGAGCTAGCGCGAAGGCTCCGAACGGGCAAGGTGCCTATCGTCTCGCGCGTGGAGGGAGACCGCGTCTGGCTGGACCCGCGGACCATCCAGCCGGAAGAGGAAGCCGACCTGCTGGCGGGCCTCCGAACAGCTATACAGCAATGAGGCCACGGCGGGCGTGATACAATGACAACCTGGTGGAGGTCGACAGGAAATGGCCCGAATCGCATCCCCTCCCGATACCAATATGATCACCCTGCGCCTGCGTCCGGTCGTCGAGATGGATGAGGAACAGTTCTTCCGGTTCTGCCGGCTCAACGACGAGCTGCGCATCGAGCGGACCGCCGAAGGAGACGTCCAGATAATGCCGCCAACTGGAGAGGAAACGGGCTGGGAGAACGCCATACTCACGGCCCAGCTGACCTTGTGGGCGCTCAGGGATGGCTCGGGCAGAGCCTACGATTCGTCCACCGGGTTCATGTTGCCGAACGGCGCGGTCCGCTCGCCGGACGCCTCCTGGATACCGCGCTGGCGGCTGGAGCAGTTTACCCAACAACAGAGGCAGCGCTTCCTGCCGCTGTGCCCGGACTTCGTAGCGGAGCTCAGGTCGCCCTCGGACAGCCTCGAGACGCTGCAGGAGAAGATGCAGGAGTACGTCCGGAACGGGGCGCGCCTCGGCTGGCTGATAGATCCCCTCGACCGACGGGTACACGTGTACCGGCCGGACGCCGAGGTGCAGGTGCTCGACGACCCCGCCGAGGTATCCGCGGAGCCCGAGCTGCCGGGCTTTCGCCTTGAGCTCGCGACGCTCTGGGGGAAGGCCCCCTGAGCACGCCTGCGCCCGGCCGGGCGGTCGCTTTCGCCGTGAGCGCCGGATGGGGCGCGTATTCCCGCGTTTGCCGACAGCAGGAGCCGTCGGTATAATCGTTCTCTGTAGAATTATGGTTTAGTCAGGATCGGTGAATGGCAGGATCCAACTTCTACATCTGGACCGTGGGCTGTCAGATGAACGTGGCGGACAGCCAGCGCGCAGCGGAGGCCATGATGCGCGCGGGGTACACCCAGACCTTCTCCGTGGCCGACGCCGACGTGGTGATACTCAACACGTGCTCGGTGAGGGAGAGCGCCGAGCGGCGTACCTGGGGCAAGGTGGGGGCGCTGGCACGCCTCAAGAGATCCAGACCGGACACCATCGTCGTGATGATGGGCTGCATGGTGCATCCCGACAGGGCTATGCTCCACCGCCAGTTCCCGATCGTGGACCACTTCATCCCCGCCGGAGACGTGGACGAACTGATGGCCTCCGTGCCGAAGGTCGAGGACGAGTGGGGCACACAGCTGTACGACCTGCCCACCGCCTCCGGGGTCACGGGCTTCGTGCCCGTCGTGATGGGGTGCAACAAGTTCTGCACGTTCTGCGTCGTCCCTTACAGGCGCGGACGCGAGAGGTCCATCCCCATTCCGGAGGTCGTCGAGGAGGTCGAGCGTCTGGCGTCGCACGGCGTCAGGGAGGTGACCCTGCTCGGCCAGACGATCAACCACTACGGGCGCGACCTGCCGGGCCGGCCGGACCTGGCCGACCTGATGTACGCCGTGCACGAGGTCGAGGGCATCGAGCGAATCAGGTTCCTCACCTCCTATCCGCGTACGATGACCGACAAGATACTCGAGGCGGTGGCCGACCTGCCGAAGGTGTGCGAGCACATTAACATACCGTTCCAGGCCGGAGACAACGACGTGCTCCGCGCGATGCGGCGCGGGTACAGGATCGAGCAGTACATCGAACTGATCCACCGGGTGCGGGAGATCATTCCCGGCGTCAGCATCTCGACGGATATCATCGTGGGCTTTCCCGGCGAGACAGAGGAGAAGTTCCAGAGGACCTACGACGTGCTCGAGGAGCTTCGGCTGGATATAGTGCACATCGCGCCGTACTCCCCCAGGCCCGGCACGAAGGCGTACGAGATGGGCGACCCGATACCGCTGGAGGAGAAGCAGCGACGGTTCCGGGTGCTCGAGAAGCAGCACGAGCGGATCTCGGGCGAGCTGAACGCGGCGCTCCTGGGGACAGTGCAGGAGGTGCTGTTCGAGGGCACGCAGCGCGGTAAGTGGAAGGGCCGGACCCGGACGAACAAGCTGGTCTTCGTGGACACGCGCGAGGACCTGGCCGGAGAGATCCTGCCGGTACGGATAGATAGGACGAGCGCGTGGGCGATGCAGGGAGAGCTCGTCGCCACCGCCGCCCGATCCCCTCTAGCGACAGTATAAGGAGATATTGCCAGGTTGACTCAGTACACTCTCGGCCCCGAGCAGAGAAGGACGAAGAACAGGCTCATCGAGCAGGCGCTGCGCCAGAGCGCGGGCGCCGAGTGGGAGGGGGCGGTAGCCACGAACCGGGCGATCCTCGAGATAGACCCCCACGACACCTCGGCGCTGAACCGGCTGGGCCGATCGCTCACGAAGCTCGGCAGGCTCCACGAGGCGCTCGAGACTTACAGGCGAGCCATCCACCTGGACCCGGCGAACGCGATCGCCCTGCGCAACCACGCGAGGCTGCAGGCGATGCTCGAGCGCCTGCGCTCCGAGGCGGCTCAGCCGGCCGCGACCCAGGTCGGGTTCGCGGACAAGTACGTGATGGAGACGGGCCGCTCGGCGGTGGTGGGCCTCGAGAACATCGCCGGCCCCGAGGTGCTCGCCACGATCCTTCCGGGCGACGGGCTCAGGCTCGAGCCCGACGGGCCCTACCTGCGGGTCGTGACGGACGGAGGGGACCAGGTCGGCATCGTGCCGCCCGTGCGCGCCCAGCGCGTGATCGAGCTTTTGGCCGCCGGCAACGAGTACTCGGTGCTGGTGGTGAACGCGAACCCGGACGGCGTGCACGTGCTGATCTCGGAGACCTACAGGAACCCGAGCACGCGCGGCAAGCTCCCCTTCCCGACCGTCCAGAGGCAGTCGCCCGAGACCCGCGCGGCGATGCGGGAGATCGGCGCCATACCGGCCCTCGAGGAGGAGTTCGTTCCCGAGGCGGAGGCCGCGCTGGAGGACGAGGACGTGGAGGAGGCGGGCGAGACCGAGACCACCCCCCTGCCCGACACCGAGGACCTCGACGAGGAAGAGGAAGAGGAGTAGCCCGGCAGGGGATCGCCCTGGCAGCCGCGGGATGGGAACCCGATAGCTGCGGCGGACCCGGGCAGGATAACGGCAACCGGCATCGCAGCCTTACGAGCCCGAGCCCTGGAGGGAAGGCCGCGGGCGCGAGACCTCAACCTTTCCTCCACCCTTCCTCAACCCCGCTGTCGTCTCGTTCGTGCTATGATCTGCTTCACTCCATCACGTTGGATACACCGGACGCCGCAGCCTTCCATACCTTCCACATCTGGTGAGAAGGGAGCCTTTCCTAATGGAAGACATCTCGAGCCTCGCCCCGTTCCCCGAGCTCCTGCCCCTTGGGAGGGTACAGGTGCTGTGCGGGGAGCCCTCGGTGACCCATCTGGCCTCCCTCGCCCTCTCGGAGATGGGGATATCGGCGTGCCGCTCCGCCGAGGTCAAGCTGTTGTTGGACTTCCCCCAAGCTACGCGATGAGGGAGCTGGAGAGGATGGGCGAAGCCGACAGGCACAGGACGATCGTGGCGACCCGAAACCCGTGCTTCGAGCACACGGAGGACCTGTGGGCTTTGGGGGAAGGGGCGCTGCTGTTCATCCCCCTCCTCGGTTCTCGGCGACGAGGCTCGGTGCTCTCCGAGCTCCAGAGCAGGCTGTCGAGGGGAGAGGGGTACCGCTACACCCTGAGCGGGACGAGCAGGCTGAGCTCGACCGAGCGGGCGGTGCTCAGATGCATCGCGAGGGGCTGGGAGGCGAGGAGGATAGCCGAGGAGCTGGGGATGTGCGAGCAGTCGGTGAGGAACTCGGCCTCGAGGGTGCGCTCGAAGCTGGAGCTTCACAACGACGTCGGGCTCGCGCTGTACTACTGGGGGCTGGGTACGAGGTTCTGAGTGAGTTCATACTCGTAATTGAGTAGGTTCATAATCGAAAGTGGTTAAGTTTATGTATTGACGTCGGGGCTCCTGGGTCTTATGCTCGCACCACTTATGTTCGTCTTGTCTCATCTACGGGAGGGCGAGGGGATGCGGGCTCACGGAAGGCTACAGAAGGCTTACTCCTACAAGCTGTTCACGGTGCTCGTGCTCCTGGCGGTGGTGCTCGCAGGGCTCCTTCCCGGGCTGTCAGGGGGCACGGCGAGCGCAAGGTCTGTCGAGAGCACATCTCTCGCACCCCGACAGTCCGGAGTCGGTCGGTATTCCTACTCGTATCAAGCGCCACAAGAGCCCCACGGCGTCTGGAAGACTGCGGCATCCCAGGACAAGCCCGTGCTGGTGGGGCGGGGGGCGTTCGAGAGGACGTACCGCAACCCCGACGGCACCTACACCACCTCCCTCTCCCAGA
>CADDYR010000004.1 GCA_902810765.1 Chloroflexota bacterium | reverse complement strand
CATCTAATGGTGCCTGGTGACATCGCCTGAACTCCGTCCGAATAGTGCCAACTGCAGTTACTTGCACATCGCGCACTCGGCCGCGACAGAGATAAGAGTAGCACACGGACTCTCGTGGTGCAATGGGCGAGTTGCAGTCGCTGCGCGGCACCTGTTGCGACCGAGTGCAGATAGATGCCTGGTGTCACTGATAGCAGCTCGCGCCGATACTCGTCCGGTCGCCGCCTCTGAGCAAGTGGAGCGAACTGCAATAATACGTCAGGGCAGCGGGCGAAAGCTCCCGGAGAGGAGGGCGAGGATGTGCCCCCACGGGTCGGGTCCGCCGCTCCCCGGAGGAAAGTGCTGGAGCTGCACCAAATGCCACGTCGCCTCGTACACCTCCAGCCGCTCACGAAGGCGCGGGTGCGAGCACAGCTCGGGGTAGCCTTCTGTCAGCCAGGAGAGCACGCCCGAGAGGTCGCTCGGCGACAACAGAGGGTCGCCGTCTGAGGCCCGGTACTGTCCGGGCTCGCGCGCGAACCTCAGGAGGGTGTCGAGCTCCACGTCGGCCGGGCCCGGCCTCGAGCCCTCGAAGTCGAGCAGAGCCGTGAGGCACGAGCCGCCCCAGAGCAGGTTGCCGAAGTGGAGGTCGCCGTGCACGAGCACCTCGCGCCCGTCGCCGAACGCGCTCAGGCGGTCCTCGATGAACGATCCCAGCTCCGCGAGCACGCCCGGGTCGGTGCCCGGCACGCGCTCGGCGGTCTCGAGGAGCCTCGGGTAGAGCGCTGGGGGCGCGTGGTAGGCGTTGCGTATCTCCCCTCCTGGGGAGTAGGCGTCCTCGAGCCAGGGGTTGTAGAAGCCGGGCGGGAGCTCGACGGAGTGCAGCGCGCGGATCGCCCGTCCCAGGGAGCGCAGGGCCTCGCGCCTTCCCACGGAGGTCATCTCCGGCCAGGCTCGGAGCAGCGCCTCGCCCGGAACGCGCTCGAGCACGAGCCACTCGCGGTCGTTGATCCTGCCGTGCCCGACCGCACGGGCGTACGGGACCTCGTCCGGCAGCATCCCGAGCACCCGTACCTCGTGGACATAGGCATCGCGAAACCGGCCCGAGGAGAGGCGCACGACGTGGCGTGGGGCAAGCCACACCTGGTTCGACCAGCCGCTTGCGGGGCGTAGCGGCTCGGCGGGCAGGCCCAGCCGCTCCAGCAGGCTCCGCGCGAAGCCCTCCGCGCTAGTATCCACCCGGCTCCGTCGGGCCCTCGGGCTGCTGCTCTCCCGAGTATCTGCGCGCCCTCGTCTGAGCCTCCTCGCGCAGGCGCCGGATCTGCTCGACGGTCGAGCGCACGTCCTGGATCAATCCCTGGTTGGCCTTGACCCCCTCGTGGATCAGCCAGTAGGCGGCATCGCTCCGCGTGGTGCGTATGCCGGACTCGACCAGCACGTCTATCACCTCGAGGTCGGCGGCGTCCACCCTGCAGGCCACGACCGTGTCGCGCGTCCCGCCCTCGCGTCGGAGCTCTCTCGCGGCCTCGCGCAGCTGTCGCCTCAGGTCGTGTTTCATGAACCCCTTCTCGTGCTCGATGTGCCTCAGGTCCTCGCCCGAAAGGGGCTCCTCGTGCCCCTCGTACTCCTCCCCACGGGTCATCTTTGTAACCTCCTAACACCTGATGATAGTCCTTGCTTGTGTGTAATGTACTTACAACGGTGGGTGACGTCAAGGGCGCGCGGGCGGTTCTGGTACTATCTACACAGTCTTTGGTGGCCCGTTACCTGAACAATCGAATACCGAGCCGGCCTTATCAAGAGAGGTGGAGGGAGACGGCCCTGTGAAGCCCGACAACCAGCGCGCAAGCGCCAGGTGCCAATTCCGGCGGGTGCTCAGCCCGCGAGATAAGGGGTATCAGGCTAAGAGAGCAACCGCTTAGATTCCTGCCATCCCCTTGCTGCGGCAAGGGGCTTTATTTTGCCCGCCGACTCCGACCTCCTCGGGCCCGAAAGTCGGTGGAGCGGGAATGCAGCAGACGCGGTCGCAGCAAAAGCAGTTCCATACCCTCGAGGCTCCCCTGCCACTGTGGCGGGGTGGGGAGCTCGAGCGGGTCACGCTCGCGTACGAGACGTACGGCGAGCTCTCCGGCGCGCGCGACAACGCGGTCCTGCTGCTGCACGCCCTCACCGGAGACTCCCACGCCGCCTGCCTGGACGGAGGGGAGGGGTGTCCACCCGGCTGGTGGGACCCCCTCGTGGGGCCGGGCTAGACAGGGTGGAGATGTCCGGTTTTGAAGGAAACGCAGTGTGCCTTGAGGTTGCGGGGTGAAGCGAGCCCGGAAGCTAATACTGCGACCGTTCGTCCTCGTGGGCGAGCAGCCCGAGTTTCGCAAGCTGTGGGCTGGTGACCTCGTCTCCAAGTTCGGCACGGGCATCACGCGTCTGGCTCTGCCGCTGACCGCGGCCGGTACTCTGCCGAATCTGTTGATCGGGTTGCCAGCTGGAGTGGCAGTTGATCGATTCCCGCGACGTCTGATCCTCATCGTCGCGGACGTTGGTCGTGCATTCCTCCTGCTCAGCATCCCCGTCGCCGCCCTGATGGGCGTGCTTCGGCTCGAGCAACTCTACGCGGTCGCCTTCCTTGAGGCCGTGCTGGACATCTGCTTCGATCTCGCTGCTACCAGCTTCGTGCCGGTGGTGCTCGGCCGTAAGCTCCTCATCGACGGCAACACATTGCTTGTCACGAACGGCCAGATCGCCAAGGTCGCCGGCCCCTCGCTGGGCGGAGTACTGATCCAGGCTCTTACCGCCCCCCTGGCGATCGTGCTCGATGCTCTGTCGTACCTTGTCTCTGCCGCCTGCTCCGCGGCTGTCCGTGTCGCCGAGGCGCCGCTGGCCGCAAGAGCTATTCGGGGCGGTTGGAGGGAGGATCTCGTGGAGGGGCTCAGGCTGGTGTGGGGCGACCCCATCCTGCGCTCGATAGCCGGGACGTCGATCCTGGGCCAACTGGCAGGGGCGGTGCAGGCTCCGCTGCTGATCCTGTACCTTGCACGCGAGCTGGGGCTTTCTCCTACGACGCTCGGGGCCATCCTCGCCGTAAGCGGCGTTGCCGCTGTCCCTGGCGGCTTGTTGGCGAGGCCGATTGCCAGCCGGCTGGGGGAAGGGCCAGCTACTGCGACCGGCACGCTATTCGTCAGCCTGGGCATGCTGCTTACGCCGCTTGCGCACGGCCCGCAACCTATGATCGTGGCCGTCCTGGCGGTTGGACAGATCCTAGCCGGCATCGGAATTCCCATCTACGCCATAAATCAACTCACCGTCCGACAGGCGGCAGTCCCGGATCATCTGCAGGGGCGTGCCAACGCCACGCGCCGCTTCCTGATGCTCGGGGCCGCCCCGCTGAGCGCCATCATAAGTGGCTACCTGGGACAGGCGGTCGGGCTGCGTCCCACACTCCTCGTTGCGGCGGTGCTGATGGCGCTGGCGCTCCTGTGGACCGTGCGCTCGCCCCTGTGGACGCTGCGTGAGGCAGCATCGAGGTAGCACACACTGCGGGTTTGTTGACCATCCGAGGCGCAGACCTCGTCCCAGTTTGCTTCGCCAGGGAGCCGAGTATGCCTGGGCAAGCTGCCGGGCTACTGAGTAGGCTTGAGGATAATGGTGACGAGGAAGGTCGTAGCGGATATGTCGAGAGGGCGGATGCCTCGCTTGAGCCTGAGAAGATCGGCGGCGAGGAGGCTGGGCAGATGGCGTCCGAGGGAGGGGTCACCCCGACTGCCTGGAGGCTATAATGAGGGGCAGATAACCTCCCAAAGGCAAGCGATCTAGTGGTTCAACCATGCCCGCGAGGAGGTGCTCACAGCAGCCAACAAGCTCTCGCCCGAGGATCGGCGGTGGCTGCGGGAGGATCCCGAGTCCAGGGAGCGCAGCCGACACCCCAAGATATATAGGATCTGCCTAGCTTCGGCAGTCCGGATGTTTGGTTACCAGGCCAGCAAGGTGCAAGGAGGACAGGAGATGACCGAGGCGTTGAGGGCTGTACTTGACGAGATAGAGAAACTGCCTGAGGAGGAGCAGAACAGGTTAGCGGAGCTGCTCGAGCGGGAGGTGGAGGAGAGGGAGTGGGAGGCGATTACGAGCAAGCCTGGCTCGGAGCGCTTCCTGAGCAAGCTGGTCGAAGAGGCACTTGAGGAGGATCGGGCGGGGCGCACGGTAGAGTCCGATGATAACTGGTGAGGTCAAAGACCACTACCGAGTTCAGACGGCTGCTGAGTCAGCTGCCGAAGGAGGTGCAGCGTCAGGCCCAGCGATCCTATGCCTTGTTCAGGGAGAATCCACGTCATCCAAGCCTCCATTTCAAGCGGATAGGGAGCGTGGAGCCACCAGTCTATTCGGTGAGGGTTGGAAGGCGATACAGGGCTTTGTGTATCATCGAGCAGGATTACTATCTGTGGGTGTGGATAGGTTCACACGCCGAGTACGACCGTATAACTGACAGCCTCTCATAGCTTCTCAGGACATACTTCCTCATAGGATGGTATCTGTATTTGGTCAGGGCTCCCAGGCGAGCCCTGCGCCTGCGAGCCTTCACCAGCTCCCGACTGACAGCCTTCAAGTCCGACGCCCGACCTCCCAGCAGCGAAGGTGTGCCGAAAGCGGTGGGAGGCCAGTAGGAGGAGGGGGGAACGCCCGGAGGGCAGACGTGAACACGCGGACCTGGAGGTAGATAAGAGACTCGCGGGCACCATCAGGCTGGCACTCAAGGACTTGAGGCGACGGCTCCCGAGTGGGAGGGTGTGGACCCGCGGAGCGCGGGTGGTTCGTCTAGGATCTGTGGGAGTTGCGATGCATAGTGGATGCCGGCTGGGTCACGCGGGGGTGTCGGTGGCTGTTGACTGTGCGCGGGCGGTTCTGGTACTATCTACACAGTCTTTGGTGGCCCGTTACCTGAACAATCGAATACCGAGCCGGCCTTATCAAGAGAGGTGGAGGGAGACGGCCCTGTGAAGCCCGACAACCAGCGCGCAAGCGCCAGGTGCCAATTCCGGCGGGTGCTCAGCCCGCGAGATAAGGGGTATCAGGCTAAGAGAGCAACCGCTTAGATTCCTGCCATCCCCTTGCTGCGGCAAGGGGCTTTATTTTGCCCGCCGACTCCGACCTCCTCGGGCCCGAAAGTCGGTGGAGCGGGAATGCAGCAGACGCGGTCGCAGCAAAAGCAGTTCCATACCCTCGAGGCTCCCCTGCCACTGTGGCGGGGTGGGGAGCTCGAGCGGGTCACGCTCGCGTACGAGACGTACGGCGAGCTCTCCGGCGCGCGCGACAACGCGGTCCTGCTGCTGCACGCCCTCACCGGAGACTCCCACGCCGCCTGCCTGGACGGAGGGGAGGGGTGTCCACCCGGCTGGTGGGACCCCCTCGTGGGGCCGGGCCGCGCCTTCGACACCGAGCGCTACTTCGTGATCTGCTCGAACGTGCTCGGGGGCTGTCAGGGCTCGACGGGACCCTCCTCGGTCAATCCCGCCACCGGCGAGCCCTACGCGACCGACTTCCCCGTCATCACGATCCAGGACATGGTGCTCGCGCAGGTGCGCCTGCTCCGGGCGCTGGGGGTCGAGCGGCTCGCGGCGGTCGCCGGGGGCTCCATCGGTGGAATGCAGGCCATCGAGTGGGTCGTGCGCTACCCGGAGATGGCGGAGTCGGCGCTGATCTTCGGGGCGACCTCGCGGATCACTCCTCAGGCCATCGGCTTCAACCTCGCGGGCCGGAACGCGATCCTGCTCGACCCCGCCTGGCGGAACGGCCGATACTATCCGGACGAGGGACCGTCGGCGGGGCTCGCGATCGCGCGCATCATCGGGATGATCACGTACCAGAGCCGGGAGGGGATGTGGGAGCGGTTCGGGCGGAGCCCCGCCACCAGGCCCTCCGAGCCCTCGATCTTCGGGGAGAAGTTCGACGTCGAGGGCTACCTGGAGCACCAGGGTACGAAGCTGACCAGGCGGTTCGACGCCAACTCGTACCTGTACCTAACCCGCGCGATGGACCTGTACGACGCGGCCGAGGGCTTCGGCTCGCTCGCCGAGGCGTTCGAGCGCGTCCGGGCCCGCACGCTGCACGTCGGCATCAGCACCGACTGGCTGTACCCGCCGGTAGAGGTGAAGGCCGAGGCCGATCTGCTGCGTAGCCTGGGCAAGTCCGCGCGGTACGTCGAGATCGAGTCGCTCAACGGGCACGACGCGTTCCTGAAGGACTGGGACGCGGTGACGGAGGTCGTGACGAGCTTCCTCGGAGGGAGCCGACCCGGCCCCAACGGCCACCGCGGTGCCGAGCCCGCGGCCGCTGCCCGTCGCGGAGGCTGACCGGGCACGTCCATGAAGACGCGTGATACGGGGCGAGTGCTCGCCCCCGGTTTGGAGAGGCTGAGTTGCTGATACTGAAGTTCGGTGGCACGAGCGTCGGAGACGCCGGGTGCATCAGACGGGTGGCGGGGATCATCCGCTGCCACCTCCCTAGGAGGCCCGTGGTCGTCCTCTCGGCGATGAGCGGCGTGACGGACGCGCTGCTGCTCGGCTGTCAGGCGGCGGAGCGCGGCGACCGCACGACGGTGTACTCGGTGATGAGGTACCTCAGGCAGCGCCATCGCTCGACGGTGGAGCAGCTGGGGCTGGGGGATCACGATGCCCGGCTGCTCAAGGAGATCGAGCACCACCTCGACGAGCTCGAGCAGGTGTACTCCGCGCTCTGCCTGCTCGAGGAGGCCAGCGCGCGCTCGCTCGACCGCGTCGCGGCCTATGGCGAGCGCCTCTCCTGCGCGGTCATGGTCGCCCTCCTCTGCTCTCAGGGCATCGAGGCGCGCGTGCTCGACGCCGAGTCCATCGTCAAGACCGACGACAACTTCCAGGAGGCGATGCCCCTCACCGACCTGACGCGCGAGGCCACGCGGGAGCAGATCTGCCCCCTGCTGAGCGCGGGAATCCTGCCGATCGTGCCGGGCTTCGCCGGCTCGACGACCTCCGGTCTGACAACCACGCTCGGTCGGGGAGGCTCGGACTACACCGCGACGATCCTGGGCGCCGCGCTGGACGCGGACGAGGTGCGCATCTACAGCGATACGAACGGCGTGCTCACGGCCGACCCGAAGGTCGTGCCGGAGGCCAGGCCGGTGCCCCACCTCTCCTACGCCGAGGCGCGCGAGCTCTCGTTCTTCGGCGCGAAGGTCATACATCCCCGCACGGTGCTTCCCGCCGTGGACCACGGGTTCCCGATAAGGGTGCTCAACAGCTTCGAGCCGTCCTTCGAGGGCACGCTCATCACGACCGACGGCGAGCGCAACGGCGAGCCGGTGAAGTCCATAGCCTACTCCCGCACCGTGTCGGTGGTAACCGTCGAGGGCTCCGGGCGTCCGGGAGGCCCCCGGGTGGCTGCCCGAGCACTCGGCACGCTCGAGAGGCTCTCGGTGGACGCGCTCCTCACCAACGCGTCCTCGCCCGAGCAGAACCTGAGCTTCATCCTTCCGGCCGACCGTGCGCTCGTCGTGCACCGAGAGCTCGCCGCGGAGTTCGCCGAGGAGATGCGTCGGGGGGAGGTCAGGCGGATCGACGTGCACAACGGTTACGGGGTGTTCGCGTGCGTGGGCGAGGGGCTGGGCGACACCTCGGGCATAGGCGCGCGCGTGTTCGGCGCGCTCGGCGGGATCGGCGTCAGCGTCCACGGCTTCGCCCAGGCTCCCTCGGGCACGAGCTTCGCGTTCGTCGTCGAGGGGGACCGGCTGGACGACTCCGTCCGTGTGCTGCACAGGGAGTTCGTGCACCGATGAGCCGCCGGGTCAGCATCGTCCAGATCGGGGTGGGCACGGTGGGCTCGGAAGTCGCCCGCCTGGTGCTCGCGGGCCGCGCGCGCCAGCTTGCCCAGGGGCTCGACCTGACCTACGCCGCGCTCGCCGACACCTCCGGAGCCGTTGTCTCCCCCGACGGGCTCCCGCCCGGAATCGTGGCACGTGCGGTCGAGGCGAAGCGGGCGGGCCGAGCGCTCGCGGAGCTGGAGGGCGGCCGGACGCTCTGCCCGGAGGAGCTGGTCGGGCTGCTCTCGGGTCTCGAGAGCGCGGTACTCGTGGACTGCGCTGTGGGCGACGCGACCTACGATGCCCATCTGCTCGCGCTCCGGCGAGGGTGGCGCTCCGTGCTCTCGAACAAGGCGCCGCTGGCCGTGAGCCAGGAGCGCTACGACGCGCTCGCGTGCGCCGCCCGTGGGAGGCTGTGGCACGAGGCGACCGTCGGCGCGGGCCTGCCGGTGATCGGCACCCTCCGCTCGCTCCTCGAGGCCGGGGACGAGGTGGAGGAGATCGCGGGCTGCCTGAGCGGCACGCTCGGCTTCATCACGACCGAGCTCGTGGCGGGGACCCCGTACTCGGAGGCGGTGAGGAGGGCCCGCGACCTCGGCTACACCGAGCCCGACCCCCGGGACGATCTGAGCGGGCTGGACGTGGCGCGCAAGGCGCTGATCCTCGCGAGGGTCTCCGGACGCAGGCTGAGCCTCGAGGACGTGAGGGTCCAGCCCCTGCTCCCGCCCCTGGACCCCGCTCTGAGTGTCCGGGAGTTCCTCGCGGCCGCGGAGGCAGGAGACGAGCGGTTCGGGAGCCTCGTCGAGAGAGCGCGCCGCCGGGGCAGGACGCTCAGGTACGTCGCTAGGGTCCCCGCCGAGGGCGAGGTCACCGTGGGGCTCGTGGAGGTGGAGGCCGAGAGCAGGATCGGCTCGCTCAGCGGTCCCGACAACATAGTCCAGATGAGGACTCGGGAGTATCGCGAGCATCCGCTCGTGGTGATCGGCCCGGGCGCGGGGCCGGTCGTGACCGCGATGGGGGTGCTCTCGGACCTGTTGGAGGCGGCTAGGTCGTGCGCAGGATAAGGGTTGGGGTGCTCGGCGCGACGGGGACTGTCGGTCAGCGCTTCGTGCAGATGCTCGACGGGCACCCCTGGTTCGAGCTCGCCGTGGTCACGGGGTCCGAGCGCACCGCCGGCAGGTGCTATGGCGAGGCGGTGACGTGGCACCTCGGCGGGGATGTGCCGGAGTACGCGCGCGGTCTCACCCTCTCCCCGACCGAGCCGGGCGTGGACTGCGAGGTCGTGTTTTCCGCGCTGCCGTCCGAGAGCGCCTCCGAAGCGGAGCCCGCGTTCGCGGCCGCCGGTTACAGGGTGTTCAGCAACGCGAGCAGCCACCGGATGGACCCGGACGTGCCGCTCGTCGTGCCGTACGTCAACCCCGAGCACCTGGCGGCCGTCGAGGAGCAGCGGAAGCGTCGGGGCTGGCCCGGCTTCATCCTCACGAACCCGAACTGCTCCTCGATCCCGTTCGCGATGGCGCTGAAGCCGCTGCACGAGAGGTTCGGCGTGCGGCGCGCTTCTGTCGTGACGATGCAGGCGATCAGCGGGGCCGGGTACCCTGGCGTGCCCTCGTATGACATAATGGGGAACGTCGTGCCATACATCCCGGGCGAGGAGGAGAAGGTCGAGAGCGAGCCGCTCAAGCTCCTAGGCGAGTGGCGCGGGTCCGGGTTCGAGCTCGCCGACATCGGGCTGAGCGCGCAGTGCCACCGCGTGCCCGTGCGGGAGGGGCACCTGCTCGCCGTCTCGATGGAGCTCGCGCGGGAGGTCGCGCGGGAGCAGATCCTGGCGGCGTGGGGGGAGTGGCGGCCACGGGTGCTCGGCCTGGGGCTGCCGAGCGCGGCTGAGAGGCCGCTCGTGTACCGGGACCGGCCCGACCGGCCGCAGCCGGCGAAGGACGTGTGGGAGAGCGGCGGCATGGGCGAGGTGCTGGGGAGGCTCAGGCCCTGCCCGCTCCTCGGCTGGAAGTTCAACGCGCTCGGGCACAACACGGTGCTCGGCGCGGCCGGGTGTTCGATCCTGAACGCTGAGCTGTACTTCGCGACGACGGAGGGCCGGTAGACGCGGCCACGACCGGCAGGAGGATGAGCCATCGCATGGAGAGCACGGGCACGATCGGCCGAAGGGCCAGCGGAGGGGACAGGCTGAGCGGCGACGTGCGGCTGCTCGGCGCGATAGTCGGGGACGTGCTGCGCGAGCAGGGCGGAGACGAGCTGTTCGAGCTGGTGGAGACCCTCCGCAGGAACTGCATCACGCTGCGGAGCGAGTACTCCGAGGAACTGAACCGGAAGGTGGAGGAGCTGGCCTCCGCGCTCGACGTCCGCGCCGCGTACGACGTGCTGCGCGCATTCAACCTCTTCTTCCAGATCATCAACGTCGCCGAGGAGAACCACCGGATACGCGTGCTGCGCCAGCGGGAGAGGGAGTCCTACCCCGAGCCCATCTCCGGCTCCGTCGCCGAGGCCGTGGACCGCCTGTCCAAGCAGGGGATCACGGCGCGGGACGTGCAGGAGCTGCTCGACCGCCTGAGCATCGAGTTCGTGTTCACCGCCCACCCCACCGAGTCCAGGCGGCGGACTACGCTCATACACCTGCGCGACGTGTCGAACCTGGTGGCCGCCCTCGACTCCGCCACCCTCACGGAGAGCGCGCGGGAGGAGATCGTCGAGAGGCTGCGCGAGACGATCACGACGCTGTGGCAGACGGACGCCGTCAGGCAGACCCGCCCCACGCCCCTCGACGAGGTGTACAACAACCTGTACTTCTTCCAGGAGAGCCTGTTCGACGTCATCCCCGCGGCCTACAGGGGTCTCGCGAGGGCGCTGAGACGCTCCTACCCGGGTCGGGAGTTTCGGATGCCCGCGCTCCTTCGGTTCGGCTCCTGGATGGGCGGGGATCGCGACGGCAACCCGAACGTCACGCCCGAGATCACCGTGCGCACGGCCCGGCTCCAGAAGGGCGTGGTCATGCAGTCGTACGTCGCGGCGCTGACCCAGCTGCGCCGTCGGATCTCCGTGAGCGTGCGCAGGGCGGGCGTGAGCGGCGAGCTCGTGCGCTCCATCGAGGAGGACGAGCGGGCGCTGCCCGAGGCCGCGGCGAGGCAGCGCGAGCGCAGTGGCAACGAGCTGTACCGGCGCAAGCTCGGGCTGATGATCGAGAAGCTCGGCAACACGATCGGCGCGATGCAGGAGGGGCTGACGCCTTCGGCCAGAAGGTGCTACATGAGCTCAGAGGAGCTGCTGCGGGACGTCGAGACAGTCGCCCGCAGCCTCGAGGGGCACGCGGGCGAGCGGCTGGCGCGCGGAGCGCTCGCGGATCTCAGGCGGCGGATTGAGGTCTTCGGCTTCCACCTCGCGAAGATAGACGTGCGGCAGCACAGCCGCCGCCACAGGGAGGCGTTGGCGGAGGTCCTCCGGGCGGCGGGCGTGTGCGACGGCTACGAGCGGCTCTCGGATCGGGAGCGCCTCGAGCTCCTCGGCGGACTACTCGGCGAGCGGAGGCCGCTCGTGGGCGTCGTCCGCTCGTACACCCCTCCGACAGAGGACACCCTCGCCGTGTTCGAGGCCATCCGCTCGATCCAGGACGAGATCGGGCGCGGCGCGTGCGACACCTACATCATCAGCTTCACCCGCTGTGCGGCGGACGTCCTGGAGGTGCAGCTGCTCGCGCGGGAGATGGGTCTGCTCTCGCCCGAGGGGAGATGGAGCAGGCTGCAGATCGTGCCGCTGTTCGAGAGCGTGGAGGACCTGCGGGGCTGCGGGCGCGTCCTGAACGAGCTGTTCGATCACCCGGCCTACTGGTCGAACGTCGTCGCCTGGGACCGGCAGCAGGAGGTCATGATCGGGTACTCCGACTCGAACAAGGACGGGGGCTTCCTCACGAGCAACTGGGAGCTGTACAAGGCGCAGTGTCTGCTTGCCGACACCTGCGAGGCGCGCGGGGTCAGGCTGAGGCTGTTCCACGGCCGGGGTGGAGCGATCGGGCGGGGCGGCGGCCCGACCCATCGGGCGATCCTCGGGCAGCCGCCGGGCACGATCCACGGCACCCTGAAGCTCACCGAGCAGGGCGAGGTGATCTTCGCGCGCTACGGCAACCCCTCGATCGCGCTCAGGTACATGGACCAGGTGATGAACGCGGTGCTGCAGGCGAGCCTCAGCCCCGCCACGCTCTCCGAGCGCGCCCACGTCGAGCCCGCGTGGGAGGAGGCCGCGAGCGCGATGAGCGAGGTGTCGTATCGGGCCTACCGCCAGCTCGTGTACGAGACGCCGGAGTTCGCCGACTACTTCCGAGAGGCCACGCCGATCGCGGAGATCAGCGAGCTGCCGATGGCGTCCAGGCCCGCGCGCAGGCAGTCCGGCTTCGACATCGAGAACCTCCGAGCCATCCCCTGGGTGTTCTCCTGGATGCAGAGCCGTCACACCCTCCCCGGGTGGTACGGCCTCGGCACCGCGATGCGGGAGTACGCGGGTGACGACCCGGACAGGGTCGAGACGCTGCGCGACATGTACAGGCGCTGGCCGTTCTTCCGCTCGGCGATAGACAACGCGCAGATGATCCTCGCGAAGGCGGACGTCCACGTCGCCGGTATCTACGCCGGGCTGGTCGCGGACCGCCAGGTCGCACAAGAGATCTGGCCGAGGATCAGGGAGGAGTACGAGCGCACGGTCGAGTGGGTGGTGAGGGCGAGCGGCGGGGAGCGGCTCCTGGACAACCAGCCCGTGCTCCAGCGCTCGATCTGGCTGCGCAACCCGTACGTCGACCCCATGAGCTACATTCAGGTCGCGCTGCTTAGAAGGCTGCGAGGGCTGCCCGAGGAGGCAAGTACCGAGCGCGAGGCCCTGCTCGAGGCGATCTTCCTCTCGATCAACGGCATCGCCGCGGGACTGCAGAACACCGGGTAGCTCTACACGTCAGCGTCGCGATCCACTACACTGTCAGTCGAGCCCCCTCGTTGGCCCGTTAGCGAAAGGAAGATGACGTGACGACGATTCGCGTAGGCTGTGGGCAGATCACGTGGCGCGGCGTGCCCGAGGAGCAGGTGCTCGAGGAGATCGCCCGCGCGGGGTACGAGGGAGCGCCAGCGGGACCGTCCGGAGACCGCAGCCCCGAGGAGACGATCCGCATCTTCTCCAGCTATGGGCTCGTGCCCGCGCCCGGCTACTTCTCCGCTGATTTCTGGAAGGCGGGCGAGCGAGACCGCATCGTCCAGAGCGCTCGCCGCTTCGCCGCCTTCACACGCGAGCTGGGCTGCAGCGAGATGTACGTCGCGGCCGGGGGCTTCGACCGCGTGACCCGGAGCGGAAGAACGCGGAGCCAGCTGGCCGGCCACGTCTCGCCCGAGGACTCCCTCTCGGACGAGGAGTATCGGGTCTTTGCCGACACCCTGAGCGATGTCGGCAGGGTCACGCTCGGGGAGGGCGTCCGAAGCTGCTTCCACAACCACGTCGGAAGCGTCATCGAGACGGGCGAGGAGATCGAGCGCCTGCTTTCCCTCGCCGACGAGGAGGCCGTGTTCCTCGGCCCGGACACCGGGCACCTGGCGTGGGCGGGCGTGGAGGTCGTGCCGTTCGTCCGGAAGCACGCGAGGCGGATTCGCACGATCCACCTGAAGGACGTGAGCGAGCGGGTGCGCGAGCGGGGATGTGCCGAGGGCTGGGACTACGCCGCGTTCAACCGGAACGGCATCTTCGCGGAGCTCGGGGAGGGTGACGTGGACTTCCCGAGCGTGTTCCGCGCGCTGGAGGACGCCGCGTTCTCTGGCTGGGCGATAGTCGAGACAGACGTGACCCAGAAGCCGACGGCGTTTGAGAGCGCCGTGATCAGCCGCGAGTACCTCAGGAGTCTCGGCTACTAGAAAGAGAGCGGGATGAGCCGGTTTCGGGTGGGGATCATCGGGTGCGGGCGGCCGCTCAGGACGGAGGGAGCCACCGGGTACGGAATGTCCCACTGGCACGCCCTCGGTTACGAGAGGTCGCCCGAGTGCGAGATAGTCGCGCTCGCTGACGTACGGATCGAGAACGCGCGCGCCTTCCAGGAGCGACACGGTGGCGAGCGCCTGTACGAGGACTACCACGAGATGCTCGAGAAGGAGAGCCTCGACATCGTGAGCGTGTGCACCTGGCCGCACCTGCACGCGGAGATGGTGATCGCCGCGGCGGATGCGGGCGTGCGAGCGGTGCACTGCGAGAAGCCGATGGCCCCGACCTTCGGCGAGGCCCGGCGGATGGTCGAGGTGTGCGAGGCGCGGGGCACTCAGCTGAGCTTCAACCACCAGCGCAGATTCATGCCGCAGTACCGCGAGGCGAAGCGGCTCCTCGAGGACGGCGCGATAGGCGAACTCATCCGGCTTGAGGCATCGTGTCCCAACCTCTTCGACTGGGGCACACACTGGTTCGACATGCTCTTCTACTATAACGACGAGATCCCCGCCGAGTGGGTGATCGGCCAGGTGGACCTGCGGGACGGGGACACGGTCTTCGGGCTCTCCATGGAGGGACAGGGGCTCAGCCACTTCGAGTTCGCGAACGGCGTGCACGGCCTCCTGGTCACCGGCTATCGGGCCGGCTGGGAGGCCGGCAACCGGCTCGTCGGCGAGGAGGGAGTCGTCGAGGTGAACCACCGCGCGAGCGGCGCCCTCCTGAGGGTGTGGAACCGGGAGGCCCCCGGCTGGAGGACCTGCGAGATCCCGAAGGCGAACGATCTGGAGGCCACCGCCGACGGGGTGCTCGACCTCGTGGCAGCGCTCGAGGACGGCCGCGAGCCAGAGCTCTCGGGCAGGAGGGCGCTCCGGGCCACGGAGCTCATCTTCGGCACATACGAGTCGAGCCGGCGCCGGGGGAGGGTGGACCTGCCGCTCGAGATCGAGGACTCGCCGCTCCAGGCGATGCTGTCCGGCCAGGCTTGATTCGGAGGCCGGATCTCACAAGAAGTCCCAGAAAACCAACACGCACCAGCCGACGACTGTAGTACAATAGCGGCCATCACGCGCAGCAGGAACACAATCGAGGAGGCAAGTATGGGGAGACCGGTTACTCTGTTCACGGGCCAGTGGGCCGACCTGCCGCTGGAGACGCTCGCGGCTAAGGCGAAGCAGTTCGGCTTCGACGGCCTGGAGCTGGCCTGCTGGGGGGACCACTTCGAGGTGAGGCGCGCTCTCGCCGAGCCCGACTACGTGCAGTCCCGCCGCGACATCCTCGACAAGCACGGCCTCGAGTGCTACGCGATCAGCAACCACCTCGTCGGCCAGGCCGTGTGCGACCGCATAGACAACCGGCACAAGGCAACCCTCCCCGACTATGTGTGGGGCGACGGCGACCCCGAGGGGGTGCGTCAGCGCGCGGCACAGGAGATGATGGACACCGCCCGCGCGGCCGCGAAGCTCGGCGTGAACCAGGTGAACGGCTTCACGGGCTCGAGCATCTGGCCCCTGCTCTACTCCTTCCCGCCGAACGACCCCGCCGAGATCGAGAGGGGATACGAGGACTTCGCCGAGCGCTGGAACCCGATCATTGACGTGTTCGATCAGGAGGGCGTCAGGTTCGGCCTCGAGGTCCACCCGACCGAGATCGCGTACGACTTCGTGACGACGCGGAAGACGCTCGACGCGATCGGCCGCCGCCCCGGCTTCGGCATCAACTTCGACCCCAGCCACTTCGCCCATCAGTTCCTCGACCCGGTCGCGTTCATCGAGGAGTTCGCCGACCGCATCTACCACGTGCACGTGAAGGACTCGAAGAAGCGGCTGAACGGCCGCCGCAGCATCCTGGGCTCGCACCTCGACTTCGGCTCGGCGGAGCGCGGCTGGGACTTCGTGTCGCCCGGTCACGGCGACGTGGACTTCGAGGAGATGTTCCGCGCGCTCAACCGCATCGGGTACGACGGACCGCTCTCGGTCGAGTGGGAGGACTCGGGGATGGACCGCGAGTGGGGCGCGACCGACGCCGCGGCGTTCGTCAAGCGCACCGACTTCCCACCGTCGGCGGTCGCGTTCGACGCGGCGTTCCAGAGAAAGTAATCGTAGCAGACGACTGGAGACCACGCATGTCTGAGATCGGTATTGGCCTCGTCGGATACAAGTTCATGGGCCGCGCGCACTCCAATGCCTGGAGGCAGGTGGCCCACTTCTTCGACGTCGACCCCGCGCCCCGGCTGCGCGCGATCTGCGGGCGGGACGAGCAGGCCACCGCACAGGCCGCGAAGCAGCTCGGGTGGGAGGGCTACGAGACTGACTACCACAGGCTGCTCGCCAGAGACGACATCCAGCTTGTGGACGTGGCGACGCCTGGCAACACTCACTGCGAGATCGGGGTCGCGGCACTCGAGGCGGGCAAGCACGTGCTGTGCGAGAAGCCCCTGGCGAACACGCTCGAGGAGGCGAGGCGGATGGTAGAGGCCGCGCGCAAGGCCGGCACGGTCAACATGGTGGACTTCAACTACCGCCGCGCGCCGGCCGTGCAGCTCGCCAAACAGCTCATCGAGGAGGGCAGGATCGGCGAGATCCGGCACTTCCGCGGCACGTACCTGCAGGACTGGATCGTAGACCCGGAGTTCCCGATAACCTGGAGGCTGCGCAGGGAGACCGCTGGCTCGGGCGCGCTTGGGGACATCGCCGCCCACGTGATCGACCTCGCTATGTTCCTCGTCGGCCCCATCGCCGAGCTGAGCGCGACCCTCAAGACCTTCATCAAGGAGCGCCCGGTCGAGACGGCGAGCACCGGAGGCTCCGGCCTGCAGGCCGCGAGGGGCGCCGAGCGCGGAGAGGTGACCGTGGACGACGCCGCGGCGTTCATCGCGTACTTCGAGAACGGCGCGATGGGCACCTTCGAGGCGACGCGCCTCGCTCCCGGTCGCCGGAACCGCAACTCCTTCGAGATCAATGGCTCGCTGGGCAGCATCGTGTGGGACCTCGAGCGCCTGAACGAGCTCGAGGTGTTCTTCGCGGACGACCCGCAGGGCGCTCAGGGCTTCCGCACGATCAACGTCACGGAGCCGGTACACCCGTACGCGGGGGCGTACTGGCCGGCGGGCCACATCCTGGGCTACGAGCACACGTTCGTGAACACCTTCAAGGACCTGCTCGACGGCGTCCGAGAGAACAGGAGCCCGGCGCCCACCTTCGAGGACGGCTACAAGGTGCAGGCGGTGCTCGACGCGGTCGAGCGCAGCGCCCAGAGCCGACAGTGGACGAAGCCCGAGTACGAGCTGAGCTAGCCCGAGGGGACAGTCGGCACCCCTTGGGCACCGCAATGCGAGAAAGGGAACCATGATCTTGGCAGACAAGCTACGCGTGACCGTCTGGAACGAGTTTCAGCACGAGCGGAGGATCGAGCACGTCAGGCAGATCTATCCGGAGGGCATCCACAGCACGATCGCGGCGTTCCTGAGGGAGGCTGGGTTCGAGGTCCGCACGGCGACGCTCGACGAGCCCGAGCACGGCCTGACCCAGCAGGTGCTCGACGACACCGACGTGCTCATCTGGTGGGGGCACATGTACCACGACCGGGTCGCGGACGAGGTGGTGGACCGGGTGCACAGGCGGGTGTTGAACGGCATGGGGCTGATCCCCCTGCACTCCGCGCACTTCTCGAAGATCTTCAAGAGGCTGATGGGCACGAGCTGCAACCTCAAGTGGCGGCACGACGAGAAGGAGAGGCTGTGGGTGGTCGCCCCCGGGCACCCGATCGTCGAGGGCATCGGCGAGTACATCGAGCTCGAGGACGAGATGTACGGCGAGCCGTTCGACATCCCGCAGCCGGAGACGCTCGTGTTCGTGAGCTGGTTCGGGGGCGGCGAGGTGTTCCGCAGCGGCTGCTGCTACACCCGCGGCCTGGGCAAGATCTTCTACTTCCGGCCCGGTCACGAGGAGAACCCGACGTACCACAACAAGGACGTGCAGCGCGTGATCGTCAACGCGGTGAGCTGGGCGAGTCCGACGACACACGCAGCGCCCGTGTTCGGCAACACCCAGCCCCTTGAGGCGAAGGTGCACGCCTAGCAGTCGCTCTCTCCAAGAGCGAGGGCAAGGAGGGCTTGCGCCCACAGGGCGCAAGCCCTCCTTCGTGTCCTGGAGTCGAGCCAGGGCAACGAGGCTCTGGACAAGATTCGTGTTCGGGTATAGACTTGCTGCCGGCTTCGGTCCAGGGAAGGGAGGTGGAGCAGCGAGCACGCGGTCTGTCTAGTCGGGGCGCCCTACACGTTAGATTCGTACAGGAGCAGGACGATGAAGACTCCACGGAAGCTGGCCTGGGTCGCGGTTCCCCTCACCGTGGTCGCCATCCTGGCCATCGTGATCGGCGCGGTAGTCCGGACAGAGCACGCATCAGATCAAGGTGTGATGAGCGCACAGGAGGCACGCGAGTTCAAGGCCGCGCTCATCAGCGGACGGGGAGACCCGGACAGCGCAGTCTCCGCAGATCCCGATCGGGCGAGCCCGGGTTCGGTGGATACCGATCGCGAGGGGCCGATCTCCTCGGCGAACCAGCAGTTCTTCGAGCAGCGCGCGTATCCGGCCGCGGACATCCCGCCCGACGGGTACGCGATCGCGCTCAACCAGTACAGCCTCATGAATCAGCCGGGGACGAGCTACGGCTGGAGGGAGCTCGGCCCGCTGAGCACCCCCAACGGCAGCATCTGGGGACCCGCCGCGCCCTCCACCGTCTCCGGCCGAGCGACTGCCATCGCGGTCGACCCCTCGACGTGTTCGGGCGGCAGCTGCAAGACGATCTACCTCGGCACCGCCAACGGCGGCATCTTCAAGTCAACCACGGGTGGGCACAACTGGGTGGAGGTGTTCGACCACCAGTCCACCGAGGCCATCGGCTCGCTGGCGCTCGATCCGCGCAATTCGAACGTGATCTATGCGGGCACGGGCGAGCCCAACAACGCGATCGACAACAATCGCGGTGGTGGCATCCTCAAGTCGACGAACGGCGGCCACACCTGGACCGTCCTCGGCTACGATCACTTCGTCAACCGGGCGGTGGCCGACATCGTCGTCGATCCCGCCAACGGCAACATCTACGCCATCAGCTACCTAGCCCGCAGCGGCGGCGCGGGGACCACCTACGGCAACAGCCTGAACAATCCGTACCTGCCGCCGGTCGGGTTCTACAGATCCACAGACGGCGGCAAGAGCTGGACTCTCTCGAACCCGACCAGCACCCTGTTCACCGACTCCACGGGCCGCAGCGGTCCCACCAGCCTGGTGAGGGCCTCCGACGGCACGCTGTACATCGGCGTCTACGGTCAGGGCATCTACGAGTCGTCGGACGGTGGGCAGCACTGGAGTCCGGTCGCCAACCCCGGTGAGACGCGGGGCAGGTTCGACCGGGTCACGCTCGCGGTGGCTCCGAGCGACCCGAGCGTGCTCTACGCCGCCTTCAGCCACACGATCGACGGCAGCGGTCCGATGACCTTCTATCAATCCACGGACGGGGGATCCAGCTGGACCAAGCGCCCCGACACACCGGACGCCTGCGACGGCCAGTGCTGGTACGACATGCCCGTTGCGGTCTCGCCCACCGACCCGAACGAGGTGTACGTGGGAGGCATGTTCAACTACGCTGGCGCCGGTCCCGCGTACCCATTCCCGGCTCACGGGAACACCGTGATCATGAAGTCGACCAACGGGGGAGCCACATGGAGGGACATCGGCTACAACGAGAAGGGCGATAACGTCCACCCCGACGACCACGCGATCCTCCCGACCGCCGACGGTGGGCTCTACACCGCGAACGACGGTGGCCTGTACCACAGTGCCGACGACGGCGCGACCTGGGAGTCGCTGAACAACGGCATCGGAAGCCTGCAGTTCCAGAGCGTGTCCGTAAACTCGAACGGCTATGTCTTCGGAGGCACGCAGGACAACGGCACTTGGATGATGGCGCCGAACAAGACGAAGGGGGTGCACATCCTGGGTGGCGACGGCGGCATGACCGCGGCCGATCCCAACAACCCGAACATCGTCTTCGACGAGAACTACGGCTCGACGCTGCAGCGCTTCGACATGCGGACGGGCCGCCACACCTGGATGGCCGGGTGGTGGTGCGACTACTTCTGCTTCGGTCAGGGCCTCTTCTACGAGCCGGTGGCTCTCGGCACGAAGAACCCGGACGGCACGAGCGCTTCCAACGACGTGTTCAGCGCCACCAACAGACTGTGGCGCTCGTCGCAGGGCGGCGGAGTGGACGGCAACAACGACGGCGACGCGACCAACGACCCGTCCGACACCACCGACTTCGTGCCCATCACGCCGATGTACAGCGCCAACATCTCGGTCATCGCGGTGTCCCCGACCGACCCGAACAGGGTGGCTATCGGCCTCACCGACGGCAGGATCTACTACACCGAGAACGCGCTCGCTCCCGTCAAGACGGTGAACCTGTGCGCGACCTCGACTGATGGCACGATCCAGCTCTACTGCAGGGCCGCTCACGTGGACCCGACCTGGAGCGGTGAGAAGGTGTGCAGCCAGCCGTGGCTGAACACCTACGATACCTCGTCGTTCTGTGGCTATGAGAGCGGGGTCGACTGGAAGCGGATCGACAACGACGGCTCGACGCAGCTCCTGCCGACCCGCTGGGTGACCTCGCTCACCTTCGATCAGGAGGGCAAGCTGTACGCGACCTTCTCCGGCTTCGACGAGAACACGCCCGGCGCTCCCGGCCACGTCTTCGTGACCGGCGATGGCGGCACGACCTGGACCGACATCACCTCCAACCTGCCAGACATGCCGACGAACGGCATCGTGGTCAACCGCAGGGGCCACCTCTTCGTGGCCGCGGACTACGGCGTCTTCATGAGCAAGGACGGCGGTAAGAGCTGGAGGCGCGAGGACTACGTGCTCGCCAACGCTCCGGTGTACCAGCTCGCCCTCAGCCCCGACGGCAACTGGCTCTACGGGGCCACGCATGGGCGCGGCATCTGGAAGGCATACGCCCCGTAGGACGAGCGTCTCACCAGAGCCAGACAGGGACCGGACCCGCGCGGGCCCGGTCCCTCCGCCTCGCCTTCCCGTCTTGAGCGCGTTGACCCGCCTGGCAGGACAGCACTACAATTGGGGCTGACCAGATGCGCGACCATGGGAGACGCGCGCCTTTGTCCGTGGCAAAAGATGACGGATAGGGGGCGCGTCACCACATAGACGATCATGCGAGAGTCGTCTGCAGGAGGCGAAGGGTGAGCTCAACCAGTGGCCGGCCGCTCAGGGTCGGGATGATCGGCTGCGGCAACATCAGCCCGGCCTACCTCACGGCCGCGAGGAAGTTCCCCTCGTTCCGGATCACCGCCTGTGCCGACGTGCTGCCCGAGAGGGCGAGGGAGCGCGCCGAGGAGTACGGAGTGCCGAGGGCGTGCTCGGTCGAGGAGCTGCTCGACGACCCCGAGCTCGACGTCGTGCTGAACCTCACGATCCCTGCGGCGCACGCCGAGATCGCCTTGAGGGCGCTTCGGGCGGGCAAGCACGAGTACAGCGAGAAGCCCTTCGCGCTCGACCGGAGGGACGGCCGCGAGGTGCTCGAGCTCGCCCGCGAGAGGGGGCTCAGGGTCGGCTGCGCCCCCGACACCTTCCTCGGGGGAGGGATACAGACCTGCCTAGAGCTCATCAACGAAGGGGCGATCGGGGAGCCCGTTGCGGCCACGGCGTTCATGATGAGCCACGGCCACGAGAGCTGGCACCCCAGCCCCGAGTTCTACTACCAGCCGGGCGGCGGTCCGATGTTCGACATGGGTCCGTACTACCTCACGGCGCTCGTGAGCCTCATCGGGCCGGTGCGACGGGTCGCCGGGATGACCCGCATCACCTTCCCCGAGCGGACGATCACGAGCCAGCCCAAACTCGGCCAGACGATCCGGGTCGAGGTGCCCACCCACGTCGCGGGGCTGCTCGAGTTCCGGAGCGGCGCCATCGGGACGATCATCACGACGTTCGACGTCTGGGCCGCGCAGCTGCCGCGCATCGAGGTCTACGGCTCGGAGGGCACGCTCTCGGTGCCCGACCCGAACACCTTCGGCGGCCCCGTCCACATCCGGACGGGGACCGACAGGGAGTGGCGGGAGGTGCCGCTCACGCACGGCCACACCGAGCAGAGCCGGGGCATCGGCCTGGCGGACATGGCGCTGGCGATCCAGACGGGCAGGCCGCACCGAGCGAGCGGGGAGCTGGCGTACCACGTGCTCGACCTGATGCAGGCGTTCCACGAATCGTCGGAGGAAGGCAGATTCGTCGAGATCGAGAGCACGTGCGAGCGGCCCGCGCCGCTCGAGCCGGGAGAGATCTAGTACCAGGGGGAGAAGATGGCGAAGAAGGCGTTGTTCGTGTGGGGCGGCTGGGAGGGCCATGAGCCCAGGCAGTGCGCCGAGCTGTTCGCCCGCTGTCTGGAGGGACAGGGCTACGAGATCGAGATGTCCGACACCCTCGACTCGTATCTGGACGCCGAGAACCTGGCGTCGAAGGACCTGATAGCCCAGGTGTGGACGATGGGCAAGATCACGCCCGAGCAGGAGTCGGGGCTGCTCAGGGCTATCGAGGAGGGCACTGGCTTCGCAGGATGGCACGGCGGGATGTCCGACGCCTTCCGCGAGAGCGTGAACTACCAGTTCATGGTCGGAGGGCAGTGGGTGGCCCACCCAGGCAACTTCGTGGACTACACGGTGAACATCACCAACCACGACGACCCGATCACCGAGGGTATCGCCGATTTCCAGGTGCACACGGAACAGTACTACATGCACGTCGACCCCTCGAACGAGGTGCTCGCGACGACGACCTTCAGCGGGGAGCACGTGCCCTGGATAGAGGGTGTGGTGATGCCTGTGGTGTGGAGGAGGCGCTGGGGCAGGGGCAAGGTGTTCCACTGCACGCTCGGGCACCAGCTCAGCGTGTTCGACGTGCCGGAAGCCCGCGAGCTGGTCCGGCGCGGGATGCTGTGGGCGACGAGGTAGACGCCTCGGGCTGGCGCGACCTGTACCCCGGAGTGGTGCGCACCCCCGACGACGCGGTGCGGTTCGTCGAGGCCGTCGGATTCTGCACGTGGGGGCCCATAAAGAGTCTGGCCTTCCCGAACCTCGCGGACGCGATGGGCGCGAGCGCGCTCGAGACGGAGAACGCCACCTGGTTCTGGAAGGACGACCTGCACGTCGAGCGCAGGCTGTTCTTCGGGCGGGTCGTTCGCGGGCAGACGAGCTTCGTCGCGAACGACTACCTGCCGGACCTCATCGCGGCGCTGGGCGGCCGCGGGATGGAGGGAGAGCGCGACCCGGAGGAGCTGTACGCGGAGGGCAGGCTCTCGCGCGAGGCGAAGGCGATCTGCGACCTGCTGCGGGAGCAGGGCGCCACGCCCACGAGGGGCTTGAGGAGCGGGGCGCTCCTGTCGGGCTCAGTGGCCGAGCGCGCGCTCGTCGAGCTGCAGAGACGGCTCATTGTCTGCAAGGTCGGGATCACCGGGCGCACGCGGGGGACGTACTCCTACGTGTGGGACCTGGCGGAGAGGTTCGTTCCGGACGCGTTCCGCGAGGCGGCCGCCACCGCGCCGTCGGCCGCCCGCGCGCGGATCCGCGGCCAGCTCGAGGCGTTCGGTATCACGCCCGACCCCGCGCTCGAGTCGAGGCTGTTCCTCTGGCGCGGCGACTGAGCGTTCGAGCCTGCCAGCATTGCGAGAGCGTCGGGGCTGCACGGCTCGAAGGTCGTGTTCGACGCAGACCACTCCGCGAGCTCCGTTGGATGTCCAAGCAAACCAAGCCCGCCTCTGTGGCGCAGCAGATCTTAAGGCTTTCTGCTCGGTATCGCTGAGAACGATCGAGCGTTGACCACTGTACCGCAAATGACGTTACAGCCAAGAAACTCGGCCACCCCGCCCTAACGCCTTCCCTAGAGATGTCGAGCGGTTCACCCCGCGCTGCGTACTCGGGTATGCTCTTCTCTCTCCACCTGCTTCCCATCTCGACATCCACATCCGGCACGCCCTGTTGCGGTCCCGTTGCTGATGTGATGTCGCGATCATGCCCGGCCGTGGGTTGGAACGCGCCGAGACTGTGGCGATATGTGATGGGCGAGCCGAATGCCTGGCATTACCGGAAGAGTTGTGGGCACCCCCCAGCCGCAAGCGACCAACAGGAATTTCAGCGCCAGGACGGAACTGCCCTCGGCACTGTACATGACCGCGAGCACAATACACACCCCTCTGCCCGGAGTCTCCTTCGTGCAGGTCCTGATCACAGCCCGCCAGGATAGGAACAGCCCATCCTGTCAACGTGTGCTTGGTACGACCCGGGCCTGCCATCCGAAAACGTGATACGGTACTAGCCGCAGCGCTTGCAGCTACAGTGGTCATATTGGTCAATCAGGGGCACTTATCCACCGTTCGTGTGTATGGGAGGTGATACGCCAGGAGCTGTGAAGTCCGTGGACAACAGGACTACGCCGCTATCGAATTCGTTGCTGCCGTTGCACCCCATGAAGACGATGGTCCCTCCCCCTGCTTCCGCAGTGGTAAAGTCGGCCCTGCCGCCACGCTCTGACTCCCCGGAGATAGACAGCCTCGGCAGCACCAGCGCGAGCGCCGTGTCCTCCCCTGCCCCCTTCGGCGCGTCGTACTCCGAGGCCCCGCCAGGTGGGATTTCGTCATCCCTGGCTATCGACCTGCCAGCCCAGTGCTTCGTGAGCGCCTGATCCCTGGTCACTACATTGACCGTGCTGACCACTGCGGTAAACTGGGAGGTCGAGTTGTTCTGGATGTCCAAATACTCGAGATCACCCTTGTCTGTACATCTGACTCTGACAGCTACGTCCACACCCACCAGCGTATCGGACCCCGAGGTCTGTTGCACGGATTTCACGGGTGGAGCAGGTTTGCTCATCGGACTGATGCCACACCCAACAGAGAGGAGGGTGAGTGCCAGGATTGGGACCATATGGCAAATCATCATTGATCTCCACATCGGGGGCGCTTCCTCCCCACCCCAGGGGTTATCAAGAAAGCCCAAGCTCCTTCGTATGCTTCGCCCCTTCTTCACGACGCCCAACACAGCGGTGACAACTTGGCCTTGTGGAGGGGGCGGCGAGACCACCAATGGTGAGGCGTCACCGGGGATCTCAGTCACGTCCGACTAACCACAGCAGTTGCAGTTACAGCCGCAGTGCGTGTACTTGTAGTAACACACGTCCCCGGTAGCCCCATCTCGGCAAGCGATCTTGCGACAGTACTTGTAGGCGGGGACTGCTGGATCTCTGCCAGGCTCGCTGTCGCAGGGGCCAGCCTGCACACAAGGTCCCGTGGTGTCGCACACAATGCCGCAACCACCCGGGCCGTTACTGCAATAAACGCATTGTGGTGCTGCGAGTGCCTTGGAAGCGAGGAATCCAGTGCCGACGAGTCCTGCCATCACACTCGCCGCACGCCTCAGGAACCTGCGCCGGGACAGAGCCGTCGCAGAAGTCGTCCTGTGTCCGGGAGGCAGGTGGATGCCGTACCTGCGGCCCTCGTTCCACACAATCCAAGCCTTGCGAGGACCCACCAACGCAGAGGAGCCCGCAGGTCATCCCCGTCCAGGCGCGCACCCTCTCTAGCACGAGGTAGGGAGCCGGATGGCCACCCCTTGGGGAACGCTCGGTCGAGCAACTCCCTCGTCCCGGGATCATCGAGCGCTAGGGTCTCCACCCTGTCGCCGGAGGCCTCCTGCACCACCTCTGCCAGATGGGTGCACAGCGGGCAGTGAGCATCGTACGTGAGATAGCACCTCATGGTGTCGCCTACCTCCTGATACGGTTTGCTCCAGACGAGCAAAAAGTACACCATCTCTCCGATATAGTCAACTGCTCACGCAGCTTGGTATGAGCATCCAGTCGGATGCTGTGGTCGTACGATGTTCCAGACAGGTGCTTGACCATGTCAGTAGACGAGGTTAGTATGCAGAGCATCTCGTGGCGAGGGCAGGTAGGTAATGCTCGGCTACGTCGCTCGGCGCCTCTTGTGGACGATCCCGGTGCTGTGGATCGTGCTGACCATAAGCTTCCTCGCGCTCCACCAGGCATACCAGCACGGGCTCGACCTCAGGTACATCGAGCCACAGGCTGTCGCCAAGAGCACCTGCCTGCCCGAGGAGCAGCTCCTCGGCGGCTCCCTACTCCAGTCGTATCTCGTGTACCTCAAGGACGCGATTACCTTCCACTGGGGCACGACCACTGCCTTCAACGTCAACGGGGCGGACCTGCCCGTGAGGCAGGTGGTGCTGTCCCACTTCACGGTCACCCTCAGGCTCGCGATCGCGGGCTTTGTGATCGCCGTGCTGTTCGGCATCCCCCTCGGAGCCCTCGCGGGGCTGAGGGAGGGCAGCATCCTCGACAGGCTGATCGCGACGCTTGCGACCGTCTGCTACACGACGCCGCCGATGGTGATGGGCATACTCATGCTGATGTTCGCCGCGGGCGTGATCGTCCACTGGGTTCACCTGTCGTTCGTGCCCGTGCTGTGGGAGGGGGAGTGGCAGAACTACATCGTGCCCTCGCTCGTGCTCGGTCTGTCCTCCGGGGGCTTCCTCGCCCGCCTCACGCGCTCCAGCACGCTCGAGGTGCTCTCGCAGGACTACGTGCGGACGGCTCGCGCGAAGGGCCTGCCCAGGCTCCTCCTCGCCAACCGGCACGTGATGCGCAACTCCATCCTGCCCGTGATCGCCGCGCTGGGGCAGACGCTCGCCTCGGTGCTCGCGGGCTCGCTGATCATAGAGTACGTGTTCATGGTGCCCGGCACGGCCCACCTGCTGTTCGACGGAGTGGGCGAGCGGGAGTATCCCGTAGTGCTCGCCGCGGTGATGGTGTACACCCTGATGGTCGTGCTCGCGAACCTGCTGGCGGACCTGGTGCGGGCCGTGCTCGATCCGAGGGTGAGGCTGGGCGAGTGATGGCTGCGGGGGGTGCCATAGAGGGGACGCTCAGCCCGAGGTCGAGGCCCAGCCCTCCGCGCGGCTCCCTGCGGGGAGTGGCCCGCACCATCCGGCGCGACCGCTACGCGCTCGCGGGACTGGTCGTGCTCGTGCTCTTCGCGCTGCTCGCCATCTTCGCGCCGGAGCTCGCCCCCTACGACCTCGGCTACTTCTTCCAGCCGGACAGACAGCCCACCCCTCACCTCCCGCCGTTCTGGGCCGCTGGGCACGACCCCCGGTTCCTGCTCGGCACCGACAGCCAGGGGATAGACCTGGTGACGGTGCTCCTGCTGGGTGTGCGCACGAGCATGGCCGTCGGGCTCGGGGCGGTCGCGGTGCTCTCGGTGATGGGCATCGGCGCGGGGCTCGCGGCCGGGTGGTTCGGCGGCCGGTGGGACACCGTGATCATGAGGGTGGCCGACATAACCGACTCGGTGCCCTCGATCCTCGGCTACCTGCTCGTGGGGATGCTCATCACGAACACCCTCGGGCAGGCATCCTACGAGCACATGACGATCCTTATGTGGGTGGTGCTCTCCTCGGTAGGCTGGGCCTACACGGCACGCATGACGAGGGGGCACGTGCTTGCGCTCAAGGAGCAGGAGTTCGTCGTGGCGGCGAGGTCCCTTGGGATGCGGCCGTCGAGGCTGCTCCTGCGCCACGTGCTGCCCAACTCGCTCGGCACCGCGCTCGTCACCGCCTCCTATCAGGTGCCGGGGCTGATGGTCGCGAACGGATTTCTGGCGAGCGTGCACGCTGGACTGGGCGAGCCGATGGGGCTGGTGAGCGTCATCTTCTCCGAGTGGGGCGAGGTGGTGTTCTACCCTCACGAGACGCTGCTGCCGACGCTCGCGCTGCTGCTGATCTCGCTCGCCTTCACAGCCCTCGGCGACGGGCTGCAGAGGGCGCTCAACCCCTGGGAGGCGGACTCCGCACCACGCGAGCCGTCCTGGAGCGGGATACGCAGACTGCTCGTGCGCTTCGGATGACCCCCCCATCTCCGTTCGGTCCATGTAGGGAGACTCTTCCTCCGGAGAGGGCACCGCGGAACCCGATATGGGCGCGGCCCGGGCGCTCAGACCGTCGGGTAGCGCATCTCCGTCCAGGCGATCACGCCCGCGAGCATCACGATCAGCCCCAGCCACAGCACGATGCTGCGAGGATCCACCCTCAGGCTGGCCTGCCGGCTCTCGTGGGCGAGCACCGCGAGCTTGACGTCGTGCACGGCCTGCCAGATCAGCCCGGCTGCCACGACCGCGAGCACGGCCAGGCACGCGGCGAGCACGATGGGAGGTATCGTCTCCGCACCGATCAGCGCCGCCTTGTGGTTCGCCCGCGCGGTGTTGGCAAAGTGTACCAGCGCAACTATTCCGGCCGTGCCGCCCACCAGAAACCGCGCGCGCATCATCTTCGCCGCGGTGGAGATGCCGCGCTGCACCCACCATCCCAGGACCGTGACGAGCGCACCCGCCACCCCCAGCCCGAGCACGATCGCCGTGAGCAGGGTGTACTGGTGCTCGAAGTAGTTGATTCGCTCGCGGAACAGGTAGCCCAGGACGACCGGCGTGCCCGACCACAGGAGCGCGGCGGGGGCGGCGCCGATCAGGTAGCTTCGCAGCGGCACGCGAATGAGCCCTGTGCCCACCGCGGACCACATGCGAAGTACCGGGATCAGGCGCATCACGAACACCGCGAGCGTGTCGTGTCCGCGGAACCGGGCGCGCCAGCGCGCTGCCATCTTCTCGCGCTCCTCCCGGTGCTTGTACACCAGGCCCAGCAGCCTGAACCCGCCGGTACGGGACGCCACGTTGAGGGCGGTGGTGCCCAGAAGATCCGCCAGGCTGACGAGCAGCACGCCGAATATAAGCTCCGGCGCGGAGTGGATGGACTGGCTTCCCACCAGCAGCAGGGCTATCTCGGCGGGGACACCCGTCGGTATCCCAAGCTCTCCGATGAAGACGAGCAGGGCCACGAGCGCGAGGCCATAGTCGGCGATTAGCTCATACATCGCTGGTCACCCAGGAGCAGGTATTGTCGAGCGCGGTTACTCCTGCCAGCCCCCCTCCTTGCCCATGGTGTGCGTGTCGGGCAGTACCATGAGTCTACTACACATTCGTGCCTCGCTGCACGGGGGTCTGGAGTGCGATCAGCGCCCACGCCGTCCCGCACACCATCCCCGCCAGCACGTCCGAGGGCCAGTGGACCGCAAGTACCAGCCTCGAGGACGCGATCGCGAGCGCCAGCAGGGACCCGGTGACGAGCAAGGGGATCCGCCACACCCCGGGCACGTGGCGCGCCACCAGCACGAACGCGAACGCGAAAAGTGCCGCCGCCACTGTCGCGTGGCCGCTCGGGAAGCTGTATCCCCCGGGATGCGTGAGCGTCCAGGGCTCGTGGGGACGGTGGCGACCTACCACGACCTTCACGAGCAGGTTCGTCGCGTCGGCACCTGCAAGCGAGAGCATCAGCCGCACCGCGTCGGCGAACCACCTCAGTGCCACCATTACGACCACCACGCCCACGGCGATGGGCGCGTATACCCTGCTGTATCCGAGCTGCGTGATCCCGAGGAAGAAGTCGAGCCCCTCCCCCGAGTGAATGCCCTCGTGGATCAGCACGAGTCCCGCGAGGTCGAGCGGCCTCGTCAGCCCCAGCCCGACGAGCGCCCAGAGCGCGGCGAAGGCTAGCCCAAGCAGAGCTATCGCTCCAACGAGCAGCTCGCGCGGAAGCGCCGACGCGGGCGGTACGTGACTGGACCGTTGGCCGGAGGGGCGTTTGCCGGCTCGGCTCACTCGTTCGGGGTCGGCATCACGACTTGCTCGTGCGCCACAGCCGGGACCCGATGAGCACGAGCACCACGGTGCGTAGCGCGCTCGAGCGCACCGCGCTCCGGGCGAGCCTTCGCCACCCACTCGAACCCTCCCGAGCGGCCGGCTCCGAGGACGCCTCCAGATGCTCCCAGATGGGGGTAAGCATGCTCCACTGATCGAGGTGGCGCGAGATCAGCCTCTCGAGCGAAGAGGCGATGGAGCGCATCGTCTCGTCGGGCTCTCCGGGCTCGATGGGGGGCGCGAGAGTCAGGCGCGATACATGAGCCTTGCCGAACGTGGCGATGCAGGGGACGATGACGCTGCCGGTGGCACGCGCCAGGGCGGCAGGACCGGTAGGCATCTCGATGGTGCTGTCAAAGAACCTGACCGGGCGGCAGGCCGTTGGCAGCGGCTCGTCCACGAACAGCACCATCACTCCGTTCCCCCTCAGGATGCGCAGTACCTGCTGCGCCACCTTCGAGGAGGACTCGGCCAGGGGGATCACCGTCGTGCCCGCGCGCCGGAAGTGCTCGGTCATCCACCGCATTATCGCGTCCGATCCGAACGGACGCGCGAGTCTCACCACCACCGCGAGCGCACCGTGATAGCCGATGCTCCTCAGCCAGGGCACGGCCATCATTCCAAAGGACGGATAAGGCCCGGCGTGGGGGGCCACGATGACGATGCCGCGCTTGCCCAGGTAGGGCGAGAGGTATTCCGGGTTCTCCATCACGAGGCTGTCGTGGCCCACGTCCGGGTTCACGCTCAGCCTGAGCACGCTCACGATCGTCTTGATGTGGGTCGCGATCTGCTGCATCCCCACGTACCAGGCCAGGATGCGCGGTGGGGGATTCGAGTGCCACACGTGCCGGATGTTCGCGAGCACGGTGGGGCGCAGGCGCGTGCACATCCCGGCTACTCCGACCGCGGTGGCGAGGACGTGCCACACCTGCCACGGCAGCAGCCAGCACACCCAGGCCGCGAGCTCGATGGCGCGCAGGAGCGCGAGATCTATCGCCCATTGTCCACGCCGGTCGTGCGGCGTATCCTGCCAGCGAACGTGCTTGCTCTGCTGACTCACGAACCTTCCTTCCCCGCCCCGAGGCGAGGCTATCGCACTATGGGACGGCCGTCAATATCACTCCATCACTAACGCAGGATAGCAGATCGACAGAACTGCGCGGGAGCGAGGGCCACCACGCCGCTGATATCATTGCGTAGTGTGCACGAGCCCGCCAAGGAGTGCAACCCGGTGCAGGTAACGCCCGTGACCCTCGAGGGTCACGATCTGAGACTGGAGCCTCTGGGCGCCGGACACCGCGAGGACCTGCGCGCGGCCGCCACGCCCGATGTATACCGATACCTGACGCTGTACCCGCGCGACGACACGCGCGAGGCGTTCGACGAGTACTTCGATGGTCTGCTGAGCATGGAGGACAGGATCAGCTTCGCGATGGTGCTCCGCGACTCTGGACGGGCGGTGGGCACCTCGTCCTACCTCGACATCCGTCCCGAGCACCGGGGCGTCGAGATAGGCAATACCTGGATCGGCAGAAGATATCAGGGCAGCCGCGTCAACCCGGAGGCCAAGCTCCTGATGCTGCGTCACGCGTTCGAGGAGCTGGGAGCGCTGCGCGTTCAGCTCAAGTGCGATGCCCGCAACCTGCAGAGCCAGAGGGCGATAGAGAAGCTGGGCGCCCTCAGGGAGGGCGTGCTCCGAAAACACATGATCCTGGCCGACGGGTACGTGCGCGACACGGTGATGTACAGCATAACGGACAAGGAGTGGCCGGGTGTGCGGGAGCGCCTCGTCGTCCGGCTGGGCTATGACCCTGCCCCCTCCTGAGGCAGGGGAAGATTGATTGCCGGAAGAGTTTGACATCGCCGGGCAGCCTCCTCTATACTTTGCCTTGAACCGAATACGCCCGCGCTGAAGGCGAGTAGTACGCGGAGACCCTTTCGACAGCGAGTCGGGGGCGGTGGGAGCCCGGCACCGGAAGACCCTCCGCAGAACGCGCGCCGGAGCGGCGGCCCGAAGAAAGCCTCCAGGCAAGTAGGGCCGGCGGTTGGTTACCGCGCAGGCAACAACCGAGAGTGGCCGCGCGACCTCTCGAAGGGTCGCAGGCAACAAGGGTGGCACCACGGGAGCGCGATGACTCTCGTCCCTTTTTGGGGACGGGAGTTTTTTGTTGCCCGGAAATGACGTCATACGACAAGGAGGAGAACACAGATGACGCTTTCGGCAATCGAGAAGGTTCAGCAGACGGACGTGCCCAAGGTGCGCAAGGTCGCGCTCGCGTACTCGGGCGGCCTCGACTCGGCGCTGTGCGTGGTGCTGCTGCGCGAGAAGTACAGGGCTGAGGAGATCGTCCCCATCACCGTGGACGTCGGCCAGGGCGAGGACGAGGTCCAGCAGAGCTTCAGCAAGGCGAAGATCCTCGGAGTCGAGCCGATCCTGATCGACGCCAAGGACGAGTTCACGAGCGATTGGCTCACGAAGGCCATCCGCGCCAACTCGAGCTACAACGGCTATCCCGTCTCCACCTCGATGACGCGGCAGCTCATCGCCGGGAAGGTCGCGCAGAAGGCGGTGGAGCTCGGCTGCGACGCGCTCGCGGAGGGCTCGAGCGGCAAGGGCAACGACCAGTACCGAATGCACAAGGTGTTCAAGTACTTCGCGCCCCAGCTCGAGATCATCGTGCCTGTGCGCGACTTCGACCTCACGCGGACCGAGGAGATGGAGCTCTGCGAGCGCTACGGCGTGCCGGTCACCGAGATCATCGCGGGCGGCGACGACAAGACGATGTGGTGCCGGTCCATCGCGAGCGGCGGCATCACCCTCGAGACCGAGCTGCCGGACGACGTGTGGCTGTGGTACACCCCGCCCCAGAAGACGCCCGACCAGGCGACGACGCTCGCGATAGAGTTCGAGGCCGGCCTGCCCGTCGCGCTCGACGGCCGGAAGATGGAGCTCGAGGACATCATCAACGAGCTCAACGATGTCGGTGGCCGGAACGGCATCGGCAAGATAGACATGTTCGAGGACGGGATCATGGACATGAAGTCGCGGGAGATCTACGAGGCCCCCGCGGCCCAAATCATCATCAAGATCCACCAGGACCTCGAACAGTTCACGCTCACGAAGGACGAGGTCCAGTTCAAGAAGATCGTGGACGCCCAGTGGGCGTACAAGGTGTACCACGGCGAGTGGTACCACCCGCTGAAGGCCGACCTCGACGCGTTCATCGCCCAGTCGCAGGGCGTCGTGAACGGCACGTACAAGGTCCAGCTCTACAAGGGCAATGTCGACATCCTCGAGCGGAAGTCGCCGACCGGCCTGTTCTTCCCGGACGTTCGCTCGATCTCGAGCGCGAGCTTCAACCAGCAGCTCTGCGGCCCGACCGCACAGATCTGGGGCCTGCCGTTCGAGCTGCTCGCGCGGAGGGAGCAGGAATCCCAGAAGGTGGGAGCCGCTAAGTGAGCAAGCTCTGGGAGAAGGGCCAGAGGCTGGACGCGACGATCGAGCGGTTCGAGGTCGGGGACGACCTGGTCTTCGACAACGAGCTGGTCGAGCCGGACGTGTACGGCTCCCTGGCGCACGCCGAGATGCTGGAGAGGATCGGCGTGCTCGCTCCCGAGGAGCTCGATCGGCTGCGCGCCGGCCTCGTGGAGATCCTCAGGCTCCACGAGGCCGGCGAGTTCCGGATGACGCCGGAGGACGAGGACGTTCACACGAAGATCGAGAACTACCTCGTCGCGCGGTACGGCGACGTCGGCAAGAAGATCCACACGGCGAGGTCGCGCAACGACCAGGTGCTGCTCGCCCTCAGGCTGTACACGAAGCGCAGGCTGCTGGAGCTGGAGGCCGCGCTCCTGAGCTGCGCCGCCGCGCTCGCGCGGTTCGCCCAGAGGCACGAGCTCGTGCCGATGCCCGGCTACACGCACATGCAGAGGGCGATGCTGTCGAGCGCGGGCACCTGGGCCGGGGCGTTCGCGGAGGCGCTGTTCGACGACCGGCTGTTCCTCCGGACGGCGTATGTCCTGAATGACCAGTCGCCGCTGGGCTCCGCGGCCTCCTACGGGGTGCCGCTGCCGATAGACAGGCAGTACGTCGCCGACAGGCTGGGGTTCGCGAAGGTCCAGAACAACGTGTTGTACGCCCAGAACAGCCGGGGCAAGGTCGAGGCGGCGGTGATCCAGGCGCTCGCCCAGATCATGCTCGACCTCAGCAAGCTCGCGCAGGACACGCTGCTGTTCACGACCGCCGAGTACGGCTTCTTCACCGTCTCGGACGCGCTCGTGACCGGCAGCTCCATCATGCCCCAGAAGAAGAATCTGAGCATGATGGAGCTCATCCGCGCCAAGGCGAGCCTGGTCCTGGGGTACCAGCAGCAGGTGATGGGCGTCCTGATCGGGCTGCCCTCTGGCTACAACAAGGACTATCAGGAGACGAAGAAGCCGTTCATGGAGGCGGTGCAGACGACGCTCGACGCGCTGGCCGTCGCGGAGCTGACCGTCGGCAGCCTCGAGCCGAACGAGGATCGGATGCTCGTGGCCTGCACGCCCGAGCTGTTCGCGACCGACCGGGCGTACGAGCTCGTGCAGCGGGGCGTGCCGTTCCGAGACGCGTACCGCCAGGTGGGCGCGAGCCTTCAGGACCTGCCTCCGGCCGACCCCAGGGAGAGCCTGAGCAAGCGCACCCACCTGGGCGCGAGCGGCAACCTGGGGCTCGCCGCCCTCACGGACGCCATAGGCGCCGAGCAGGAGCGGGTCTCAGGACAGATCGAGAAGCTGAACGCATCCTTCAGGAACCTGTTCGACAAGTAATCCAAGGAGAGGTGTCACGATGAGCCAGACGAACACCGCGACCTGTCCCGAGTGCGAGGCCGAGATCCAGCTCGCGGACGCGGAGAAGGGGGAGATCGTGCAGTGCCCCGACTGCGCTGCCGAGCTCGAGGTGGTGAGCGTGGACCCGCCCGAGCTCGAGCTCGCGCCAGAGGAAGAGGAGGACTGGGGCGAGTAGCCCCGGCAAGCCGATGACCGACGAGCGGCGAAGGTGAAGATAGGCGTCCTGCTCTCACGGGTCCGTGTCGAGGAGAAGCTGCTGTTCGAAGCGTTCGCGGACCGGGGCATCCGGCCCGAGCGCATCTACGACCCAGAGGTCGTGCTCGACCTCGAGCACCCCGACCTCGACTACGACGTCGTGCTCGAGCGCGCGATCAACCACTCCCGTGCGCTCAGCGCGCTCCGCATCCTGAACGACTGGGGGGTGCCGACAGTCAATACCCACCAGGTGGCGGCGATCTGCGGAAACAAGCTCGAGACCTCTGCGGCGCTGGTCCGGTGCGGCGTGCCCACGCCGCGCACGCTCGTCGCGTTCACTCCCGAGTCGGCGCTGGAGGCGATCGAGCGGATCGGCTACCCTGTCGTGCTTAAGCCCCCCATCGGCTCCTGGGGCAGGCTGATCTCGCGCGTCAGCGACCGCTACGCCGCCGAGGCCATCCTAGAGCACAAGGAGATCCTCGGGACGTTCCACCACTCGATCTTCTACATCCAGGAGCTGGTGGAGAAGCCGGGCCGGGACATTCGCTCGTTCGTCGTGGGCGACCGGGTGATCGCCGCGATCTACCGCTACTCCGACCACTGGATCACGAACACCGCGCGGGGCGGCAGGGCGGAGAACTGCCCGATAACCGACGAGCTGGAGCACATCTCCAGGCAGGCGGCGCAGGCCGTGGGCGGGGGAGTGGTGGCTATAGACCTCGTGGAGACGCCCGAGGGCCTCGAGGTCATCGAGGTCAACTACACTATGGAGTTCCGCAACAGCATCGCGACGACCGGGGTGGACATCCCCGGCCACATCGCCGACTACGTCATCGCCGTGGGCGAGGGGGCGCGAAGGTGACGAGGGAGCGCGACATCCTCCGGGAGATGCTCGAGCGCTACAGCCCCACGGGAGAGGAGGCCGGGGTCTGCGGTTTTCTCGTCGGGCTGTTCCGCTCCCACGGGCTGGAGGCCGCCGCGGACGAGGCGGGCAACTTCGTGGCCGCCGTCGGCGACGGGCCGGTGGAGGTCGTGCTGCTCGGCCACATAGACACCGTGCCGGGGGAGATCCCGGTAGAGGAGCGCGACGGCGCGCTCTACGGCCGGGGGGCCGTGGACGCGAAGGGTGCGATGGCCGCGTTCGCCGCCGTGGCGCTGCGCCTCGCCGCCTCCCAAGCGCTCGAGCGCCTGAAGCTCACGGTGATCGGCGCGGTGGGCGAGGAGGGCGACTCGCGAGGCGCTCGATACATCGTACACCGGTACAGCCCGCGATACCTCGTGATCGGCGAGCCGAGCGGGTGGGACAGCGTCGTGCTCGGCTACAAGGGGAGCCTGCGGGTGAGCTACTCGCTCGAGCGCTCGCCGAGCCACAGCGCGGGGCCCGAGGAGTCCGCGCCCGAGGCCGCGGTGCGGTTCTGGAACCGGCTCAAGTGCGCGACGGACGAGTACAACGAGGGGAAGAGGGTGTTCGATCAGGTATCCCCCGCGCTGCGCTCGATCCACAGCGCGAGCGACGGCCTCAGCGAGCGCGTCGAGATGGACGTGGGCGTGCGGCTGCCGCTCGGCTACGAGCCGGAGAGGCTCGGATGCCAGCTGGAGGAGTGGGCCGAGGGGGCCGCGCTCCGGATAGCGTACGGCGATCCCGCGGTGAGGGGAGATAGGGACACGCCACTCGTCCGAAGCTTCCTGTGGGCGCTGCGCGGGGCTGGTGCCCGGCCGAGGTTCAAGGTCAAGACGGGCACCTCCGACATGAACGTGGTTGGCCCGGTCTGGCGGTGCCCGATGCTCGCGTACGGTCCCGGCGACTCCTCCCTCGACCACACCCCGCACGAGCATCTGGAGCTCGAGGAGTACGAGCGCGCGATAGGGGTGCTCGAGGCCGCGCTCAAGATTCTTGACGAGGCGGAGACGAAGTGAAGATAGGTATCTTATTGTCCCGAATCCGGATCGAGGAGAAGCTCATCTTCCGAGCGGCGGAGCAGCTCGGCGTGGAGATCGTCCGGGTGGACGACCGCGACCTCGTGTTCGACCTCCAGAGGCGCGACTTCCCGGAGGTGGACATCGTGCTGGATCGGGGGCTCGTCCACAGCCGCGCGGAGTACACCCTGCGCCTGCTCGAGAGCTGGGGGATCCCCACGGTGAACAGCTACAAGGCGACGATCACCTGCGACAACAAGTTCCTGACGAACATGGCGCTGATCGAGCACGGCGTCCCGACCCTGCGCACGATGCTCGCCTACACCCCGGCCTCCGCCCTGCAGGCGATAGAGGAGATGGGCTACCCGGTCGTGCTCAAGCCGAACACGGGGTCTTGGGGCAGGCTCCTGGCGAAGATCAACGACCGCGAGGCCGCCGAGGCGGTGCTCGAGCACAAGGAGATACTCGGCTCGTATCACCACTCGATCTTCTACATTCAGGAGTACGTCCGAAAGCCGGGGCGCGACATCCGGGCGTTCGTCGTGGGCGACCGCGTGATTGCGGCCTCGTACAGGAAATCCGACCACTGGATCACCAACACGGCGCGCGGGGGCATCTCGGAACGATGCCCCATCACGCCGGAGATCGAGGAGCTAGCCCTGAGGTCTGCGGGGGCGGTGGACGCCGACATAGCCGGGGTGGATCTCATCGAGACGCCCGATGGCTACAAGGTGATCGAGATCAACGTCGGCGCCGAGTTCCACGGTCTGATCGAGACGACCGACGTGGACATCCCGGCCGAGATCGTGGGATACCTCGTCCGGAAGGCGGGGACCGTCGGGGCCCAACCGGCGGCCGCGGGCTGAGGAGGCGAAGATGCTGAACGTTTCGATAGTCGGGGGCTCGGGCTACGGGGGCGGAGAGCTCCTGCGCCTGCTCCTCTCTCACCCGCACGTCCGCATTCAGCAGGTGACGTCCGAGTCGAACGCGGGCAAGTTCGTGTACAAAGTGCACCCGAACCTCCGCAAGCGCACCGACCTGAAGTTCGTGAGCTCGAACGACCTGGAGAGGTGCGACGTGCTCTTCCTCGCGCTGCCTCACGGCCGGGCGATGGAGCGCATCGGCGAGTGGCTGGAGCTCGCGCCGGTCATAATTGACCTCAGCGCGGACTTCCGGCTGCGCAACCCGGATGACTACCCGGAATGGTACGGCCACGAGCACAGCCGTCCCGAACTCCTCTCGGAGTGGGTGTACGGGATGCCCGAGCTGCACCGGGAGGAGCTGCACACAGCGAGTTACATCGCCGGCTGTGGCTGCCTCTCGTCGGCCGCGATCCTTGGACTGTACCCGCTGTTCCAGGCCGGGGTGGTGGACCTGGACGAGCCGGTGGTGATCGAGGGCAAGACCGGCTCGTCTGGCGCGGGCGGCGGGGTTTCGCTCGCCACGCACCACCCCGAGCGGAGCGGCGCGATGAGGTCGTTCAAGCCCACGGGCCACCGCCACACCGCGGAGATCGTGCAGGAGCTGTCGTGCGACCACGGCACACCACGGATCTCGTTCTCCGCGACCTCGATCGAGGCCGTGCGAGGCATACTCTCGACCTCCCACGTCTTCCTGAAGGAGCCGATGGACGAGCGCGAGCTCTGGAGGATATACCGCAGGGCGTACGCGAAGGAGCCGTTCATGAGGATCGTCAAGGAGACGAGCGGGGTGTACCGCTATCCCGAGCCCAAGATCCTCGCGGGCAGCAACTACTGTGACGTGGGCTTCGAGCTCGACGAGCGCAACGGGCGAGTGGTGGTAATGGCTGCCCTCGACAACCTCATGAAGGGGGCCGCGGGGCAGGCCGTGCAGGCGTTCAACGTCCGGTTCGGGTTCCCCGAGACGGCCGCGCTCGAGTTTCCGGGGCTGCACCCGATATAGGAGGGAAGCGAGTGCTCGTCATAAAGATCGGGGGCAGCAAGGGGGTGGACCTCGACCGTTTCCTCGACGACGTGCCGAGCGTCTCGGAGCCGATGGTGCTCGTGCACGGCGCTAACTACGAGATGGACCAGGTCTCCGAACAGCTCGGTCATCCTCCGCGGATAGTGACGTCGAGCACCGGGCAGAAGAGCCGCTACACCGACCGCCGCACAATGGAGGTCTTCATGATGGTGTACTGCGGCAAGGCGAACAAGACGATCGTCGAGATGCTCCAGAGCCTGGGAGTGAACGCCGTCGGGCTGAGCGCGCTCGACGGGGGCATCGCGCGGGGCAGGCGCAAGCCCCAGATCCGGGTGGTCGAGGACGGCAGGCCGAAGGTGCTCAGGGGCGACTACGCGGGCAGCATCGAGAGCGTGGACACAAAACTCGTCACGCTGCTGCTCGAGAACGGCTACCTGCCGGTGCTCACCCCACCCGCGATCTCGCACGAGGGCGAGGCGATCAACGTCGACGGGGACAAGCTCGCGATGGAGCTCGCGGTGGCGCTCGGGGCGGACAAGCTCGTGATCTTCTCCGACACCCCCGGCCTGATGCGAGACGTGAGCGACGAGAGCAGCCTCATCTCCCGGATAGACCGGGACGAGATCGGGCAGGCGATGGAGGTTGCGCAGGGGCGTGCGAAGAAGAAGGTGCTCGCCGCGCGCGAGGCCCTCGAGCGCGGCATCGGGCAGGTCGTGTTCGCGGACGGCCGCGTCGAGGGGGCGATCCGGAAAGCGCTCGCGGGCGCGGGCACGGTCATCGGCTAGCCAAGGAGAGGCGAATGCGCAAGGTATACAACTTCTACGCCGGCCCCGCGGTGCTCCCAAGGGAGGCGCTCGAGCGCGCGCAAGCAGAGCTGCTGGATTTCGCGGACACGGGGATGTCCGTGCTCGAAATCAGCCACCGCTCGAAGGAGTACGAGCAGGTCAACGCCGAGGCGATGGACCGGATCCGCGGGCTCCTCGGCCTGGGATCGGATTACCACGTGCTGTTCCTGCAGGGAGGCGCGAGCACGCAGTTCGCGATGCTCCCGATGAACTTCCTCCCCGGGGGCAGGACGGCGGACTACGTACTCACGGGCTCGTGGTCGGAGAAGGCGCTCGCCGAGGCGAGGGGGATTGGTCGGACCCACGTGGCGGCGAGCACGAGGGACGGGGGGTACAGACGCGTGCCGGGGCCGGACGAGGTCCGCCTGAGCGACTCGCCCGCGTACGTGCACATCACCTCGAACAACACGATCTACGGCACCCAGTGGCACCGCTGGCCCGAGGTGGGGAGCGCGCCGCTCGTGGCGGACATGAGCAGCGACATCATGTCGCGGCCGATAGACGCTGCGAGGTTCGCGCTAATCTACGCGGGCGCGCAGAAGAATCTCGGGCCCGCGGGGCTGACCGTCGTGATCGTGCGCGACGACTTCCTGCGGCAGGCGCGCGAGGGCGTGCCGACGATGCTGAGCTACCGCACGCACGCCGAGTCGCTCTCGCTCTACAACACTCCCCCGGTGTTCGCGGTGTACCTCACGAACCTCGTGCTCGAGTGGATCGAGGGGCAGGGAGGTCTTCGGGCGATGGAGGAGCGCAACCGCGCGAAGGCGAAGGTCGTCTACGACGCGCTCGACGCGAGCGACGGCTACTATCGCGGACACGCCGAGCCCGACAGCCGTTCGATCATGAACGTCACGTTCCGCCTGCCGGACGAGGCGCAGGAGAGGGAGTTCGTCTCTCGCGCCGGCGAGGAGGGCTTCGTCGGGCTCAAGGGGCACAGGTCGGTGGGCGGGATCAGGGTCTCGCTCTACAACGCGATGACTCTGGAGGGCGCGAGCGCGCTCGCGGAGTTCATGGGAGAGTTCGCGCGCGCCCACGGCTAGGGCGGGTCCTGGCGAAAGGAGGCCATCGTGACCATACAACGGACGGAGGACAGGCTGCTCGTGCCGATGTACGCGAAGCGGGAGGTGGCACTCGTGCGCGGCGAGGGCTACTTCCTGTGGGACAGCGATGGCCGTCGCTACTACGACTTCGCGAGCAACTACGGCGTGAACCTGCTCGGGCACGCGAACAGGGCGGTGACGGAGGCGATCGGCGAGCAGGCGGGCAGGCTGCTCAGCTGCCACCAGAGCTTCTACAACGACGCCCGCGCTCGGTACCTCGAGCGCCTGAGCTCCACCCTTCCACAGGGGCTGAGCAGGGTGTTCCTCAGCAACTCGGGAGCCGAGGCCGTGGAGGCAGCGTTCAAGTTCGCGCGCGCGGCCACGGGCCGCAGTGGCGTGGTCTCGGCGAAGCGGGCCTACCACGGACGCACGCTGGGAGCGCTGAGCGCGACGGCCGACAAGAAGTACCGCGAGCCGTTTCTGCCGCTGCTCGAGGGGTTCGTGCAGGTGCCCTACGGGGATACAGACGCACTCGAAGCCGCGCTGACCGAGGACACGGCCGCGGTGATCCTCGAGCCCGTGCAGGGCGAGTCGGGCGTGCACCCCGCGCCCGAGGGCTACCTCGGGGCCGCGCTGGAGCTCGCCCACGCGCGGGGCACCCTGCTGATCCTGGACGAGGTGCAGACGGGCTTTCGAACGGGGAGATATTTCGCCTGCGAGCACAGCGGCGTCGTGCCCGACCTGATGTGCCTGTCGAAGGCGGTCGCGAACGGGGTGCCGATGGGCGTGACGATCACGACAGAGGAGGTCTCCGAGAGGGTGCCTCAGGGCTCGCACGGCAACACGTTCGGGGGGAACCCGCTCGCGGCAGCCGCGGCGACCGCGGTGCTCGACGAGATCGAGCGGCTCGACCTGCTCGCGCACACCGAGCAGGTGGGCAGCTACATGCTCGCGAGGCTGCGGGAGATCGAGTCGCCGAACGTGCGGCAGGTGAGGGGGGTGGGGCTCATGATCGCGGTCGAGCTCAGGGAGCGGG